>JAIOHN010000176.1 GCA_019912985.1 Anaerolineae bacterium
ATATGGTTCAGCAACTTAAGGAGGCAGCGGCAGAAGTCGCTGGTGTGGTTGCCGTTGAAAGTGCGAACATTATCGACAATCTGGTTTACCTTGAAGTCACGGTTCGCCTTGGAGATAACAATGAACAGACTGCCGACATGCTGCGACAGGTATCGTACACCGTTCTAGCCAGGACAGATATTGAGTTTTCTGCCCTCTTGATTTATGGAGGCAGCACAACAGATTATAACTGGTCCAGCCGTACCCATAGTTGGACTATCACTCCTTTGATAATGCCGGACGACCCCGTGATTACAGATGAAGCAGCACAGTCCGTTCGAGATACCGATCCTACAGCCTACCATGCGACCAGTGGGGTTAATGTGCGTTCGTGTGCCAGTACCAGTTGCGAACAGCTTGGTCAGCTCATCAATGGTGCAGGTGTCACCGTGACCGGCACGATCAACGGTGACAGCGTAAACACCGGAAATTCGACCTGGTATCGAATCGACTACGGCGGCAGAGAAGGCTACGTTTACAGCGCATTCCTGGCTGCTGGACCACCGCCACCCACAGCACGCCCGGTATCGACAATTTCGCCAGTGCAGCCGCCAGTTCGAGGCTTTACCTGCCCACGTAATTGCGCTGAGGCGGTACGTATGGGATTAACCGCCCAACAAGCGGCGACCTGCCCTGGACTTGATGGTGATCATGATGGGGTTGCTTGCTACGGAGATTAGAAATTAGTCTCATTGTAAACTAGCAGGTCGCCAATTTCACAATCAGACAGGCAACGACTCAGCGGCGCAGCAGCCCGCGCGCCCGGTAGGCATCGGCGGCTTCGCGTACCATCGCGGCGGTTTCCGTGGCGTGATAAAGGTATTCCAGGCGTTCGGCCAGTGCCTGTAAGGTGGCTTCACTGGCACGACCGGGCCGCAGCAGATCGTACATTTGCAGCAGTTCGTCATTGGGGACGGCGGTCAGCTCCGCCGCGCGGGTGAGATTGGCCGCCAGCTGCGTAAATCCGGCTTCACGGGCGATGGCCGCCTGAGCGTGCAGCGTCTCCGCCCGCACCTGAATATCGCCCGGTTCCAGCGCATCGAGATTCTCAAGCGTCACTTCATCCAGCTTGCGCCCGCTGGCGGCTTCCAACTCGTCGCCGTGATGATCCATCAAAGGGTACTGATATTCCTGTGTCATACGACCTCCGGCTCCCAATCGAACCACAATTCCTGCGGCAGTTGATCGTCGCGCACTTCTTCCGTCTCGCGGCGGTGCAGCAGCGCGGTTTTGACAATCAAGCGCAGCCGCGCCCCGTTATCAACCTTGACCGCGACCGGCGTCGGTGAGAGTCCGCGCGCATAGCGGGCCGCATTGCGCCCGATGGCCTCGTAATGCGCCAGCGTCAGGCTGGGCGATTGCGGAAATAATTCCAGGTTATTGAGTGGGGCCAACCCTTTTTTCTGGATGACCGCCGTCCCGCGTGATTGCAGGCCAATGCCGATGCCACTGCCGCTGAGCCGCGCGGCCACATGACCCAATGCCGCGCAGTCCGAGCTGTGATAGACCTTGACCAGCCGCCCGACCAAACCCTCCTGGGCGATACCGGTGAAGATCGCCTTGAGCACCTCCTGATGCGGCAGTTCGCCAATGGTCTTGACCAGCGCGGTGCCGAAAGCAGGTCCCACCACCAGCACCACCTCCTGCGCGGAGGACCCCACTCCTGCCGGGCCGAGTTCGGCCAGTCGTTCCAGCGGCGTGCCGGTCTGCGCGTCGATAAAATCATGCGGGGGTTTTGCCTGCGGGATGCGCTGGATTTCCTGCCAGCGCTCGCCTTCGACACGGTAGCCGGTGCCGGGGCCGGTGTAATCATTCGGGTCGTTGATACCGCTCAGCACCTTAAAGCCCTGCTGGAAAATGGCCGAGGGTTGTAGATAATCCGCCGCCACCCGCTGCCGTCCCATTTCCAGGATATTGCCCGCCACATCCGCAAAGCCGCCCGCCTTGAGCGCCTTTACCACCGCCAGAATCGATTGGTCACTGGCGAGGAAGGCATCCGCCGCCTGCAGGTCGCCCACCAGATCGCGCTCCGGCAGATCGTCACTGCTGTGGGCGCTGGTCGCCGCTTCGACTTCTTCATCGGTGATCGGCTGGAAACCAAGTTCGCGGTACACTGCCTGGATGGCCTGCGCGGCTTTACGGCGCACCGCCATCGCTTCCGCCTCGCTGATGGGCCGCAGGCCACCATCGACCTGCATATCACGCTGAAGCACGTTGTAATCGTCGAAATCCTCGGCGTCGAAGTTGCCGCCGCCGAACATATTGTCGCGCTTGGGGACGGCGCTGTAACCGCTGAAGATGAAATCCGTGCCAGGGATAAATTGCAGCATGAGCTTGGCCGACTTGCGGATTTGCGAGTGGGAGGCCAGCGCGTCGTTGCCGGAGGCGACTTCCAGACCGAGCATGGACGCCAGCAGATTTTCGGCCAGCACCGCCCGCACTCCACCGGGCAGCGCTTCTGGCAGGGCAATGCAGCTAATCGAGCCATTCTGCACGCCCTGACTGCCCGCCCCGGCCACCACCAGCAGGCAGCGCGCCTCCAGGTAGAGCATGGAGCGCCCTTCGGCATGGCCCATCAACGCCTCAGAACCGGTGCCAGAGGTAAAGCGGATTTTCACCCCGCGTGAGGCATAGGCCGACGCCAGAAAAGCTTTCGACCAGGGGGTATCGTCGCCATCGGTGAAGCTGCGCTCAGTGCCATAGACCGAGAGGGTTTCGGCGTAGCTGGTCAGCCCCTTCATGGCGATCTTGAGGCCGAGCGATTCTTCGACCGCGCACTGCGTCATCACGCCACCGCGCCCGGTCTGCGTGCCAACGAGGATCGCCAGCGCATTAAAGGGTGCTGCACGGGCCACACGCACGGTGGTTTCGACCTCGGCGAAGCCACGCAGGGCCGCTTCTGCTGCGTCGGCGGCCAGCAGCGCCGGATGTTCGCGCCAGTTGGTGACATGGGCCTGATTAGCCGGGGTGCGGCGCACGCGCATCTTCGCCAGCCCCATCATCATCTCCAGCACATTCATGTACTTGATGATGTCCACCAGCTTGGCCGGGGTGCAGCCGCGCACCAGCCGCCGGATGTCCGCCCCAGCGATGTTAATGTCCGCCAGCATCCGCGCGTAGTGCTCGGAGGGAGTCGCCATCGCTTCCGCTGCGACATCGAGATCCAACGCCCGCTGTGCGATGAACAGATCGAGCGAGTCGAACTCCGCGCGCGGACGGCCATCGATTTCGACCACCTGCCCTGCCTCAATGCGCAGGCTCGGCTGCGGATCGTAGGGGCTGTCGGTGACCATCAACCCGGCTTCCGCCCAGGGTTCGACATACGTCTCACGGTTGATGTCGCGCTGTTCCAGGATTTCAAAGCGTTTGGAGCGGGTCATGGTTTATCCCTGTACCTGTGTTTGCCCTGTTGAGTATAACCCGGCGGGCGGCACGGTCTATAATCTGGGCAGAGCATCCTCACTGCTATGCTGGCGGAGACTCCACACTGCGGCGCAGCAGGGGTTCACGGATCGCTTTCGCATCCAATTGATCGGCCCCCAGGAAATTGACAAAGCGCGCAAATCCACGCGCCAGCGCCGCTGCAAAGGCTTCGTTGCTGCCGAGGTTGTCATCCTCCAGCCAGAAACCGAGGATGATGAAGGTATTGGTCGTCCGGTCGAGTTTGCTATCAAAGCGCGCGACCAGCTGGTCACCCCACAGCACGGGCAGGGTGTAATACCCATACTTGCGCTTGTCCACCGGCTTGTAGACCTCCCACACATAATCAAAATCGAAGAGCACTTTAGCACGTCCACGGGCGCTGACATGATCCAGCGGGGCGAGAAAGATGACTTCTTCGGATGTGGTCGTTTCCAGCGGGGTCCATGCTTCAGGCACCCGTCCGGCGATCAGATCACTGAGCAGATCAGCATCACTTCCAAGCGCATAGTGCATCTGCTTCCAACCCTCGACTTTCACCTCAATGAGGTCGCCAGCAGCCAGCATTGTCTCACAGATGCGGTTGACTTTATCAAATGGCACACCACGATGAAACACATCGCTGGAACGGCTCATGCGCGATAGACCGGAAAAGCTGATGTCCTTTTTAATCAGGAACAGGCCTGTCTCATCGTCGCTGCGTTCGTAGATGAGGTGCGCAGGCGCGATTGTTTCTGTGAGTGCGTAAGCACGCTCGAAGTTCTCGCGATGGTGCGTCATCACTTCGCCCGTGCGCCACAGATAATACAACGCCAGTGAGCTGTCCTTGCGTCCGCGATAACTCTCCGTTCGTGTCCGTTTCGATATTTTAAAATCACGGTTTTTCACAAATTCACGCTCACGCATCAGCGCTCGTATCTCATCGACCGCATCGGCATGTTCCAGTCCCATCTTGCGAATTCGCGTCTCGTTATCGCGCTCATGACGCATGACCACCCGCCAGTATGGCAGTTCGTCCATGGGTCGGGTTGCCAGCCAGCCGCCCCAATCAAAGAATTTTCGCTGCGCGTAGGTCACATCCTCCCACATGCCCGGTGTGTAATCGAGCACGCGGCTGTACAGCTTGATGTCATGGCTGCGCGCGATGATCTGCAACGGGTCGAGCTGCACATACTCCATCTCGCGCATCGCCTGCTCTGTGCCGGCAATCCCATGCCAGCGCCGCCCCGGCCACAGGCCCTGCTTGCCCAGGATAAAGCGGCGTGCGATCTCAATATCAATAGTTAGCATGGTGCTTTACCACACCCACATAAAACTGGATTCATCCGGATTCCCTCGAACATTTTTTCTTTTCTTGAGTATACCCCGGCGTGCAGCGTGATCATAACCGATGGGGTGTGAGGCGTCAGCACTACCGCGACTGTATCATCGTTGTCGGGATTTTCTTGTGCGTGAGACCCCTCAAATTCTGATTGTCATTTCGCTTCCAGAATACGAAGCCAGCCGCAAGGAACACTGATTGATACTTGCCGATTATGAACATCGAAGGTCTGATTGTGATTGAGCAAATCAACAAAGCTGCCATATTCTATATCTCTGAGCGGAATAATCGCATCATATGCAGCAGCATTTACAACCACAATAATGGTTTGCCCATCGATTGTTTTTTCGAAACCAAGCTGTTCAGGGGCAACATGCAACTGTTTATAGTGACCATACCTCAACGCAGGCGTGTTCCGTCGGATGTGGGCCAGGCGTCGAATAGCATCACATAAGTGTGGATGTGGGAACTGGTCCGAGTGCAGGTCGATAGCCGGACGTAACATCCGGTCGGTTGTTTCAGTCCTTCGCCCTTCAATTCCCCATTCACTTCCATAGTAAACGGATGGTATTCCGGGCATGGTAAAAAGCAACCCGTATATAGTGTAAAGATGCGCCGGATTGCTCAAATTAGTCGCAACACGATTGACATCATGATTATCCACAAAGTTATAAAGGAGCAGATCACGATAAATTCCCTCCGGGCCGAACTGTCGGTTGAGTGAGTAGGCAATCTCAAAGTAGTTTCGGTCCACATGGCTGGAATACAACCCCTTATAACATTCGTAATTCGTTGTGGCGTCGAGCATGGTTTCGTTTGCCCATAAGCGATAATCACCATGCACCACTTCTCCCATTAGCCAGAAGTCGGGCTTTTGCTGATCGCAGTGCTGCCGCAAGTCACGGAAGAAATCCAGCTGGATTTTATCTGCCGCATCCAGCCTTAAACCATCAATATCGAAGAATTCAATCCAGAAAGTAACGGCATCGAATAAGTGCTGCCGAACCGCCTCATTTTCCAGATTGAGCTTGACAAGATCATAGTGTCCAGCCCATCCCTCATATGAAAATGCGTCACCATATGGACTTTTCTGGTCGAATCTCAAGTTGGAAAACCAGTTGCAATACGGAGACTGTTCTCCATGTTGCAGCACATCCTGAAACGCCCAGAAATCTCTCCCTACATGATTAAACACGCCATCCAGGACGACTCTAAATCCACGCCGCTTCATTTCGCAGATTAAATTCTTCAGAGTCTCATTTGTCCCTAATCGGCGATCAACACGAAAGTAATCGGCTGTATCGTAACCGTGAGCAGTCGATTCAAAAACCGGCCCCAGATAAATCGCATTTGCACCTAAATTCTGGATATGATCCAACCAGCTATAAATCATTTCCAGCCGTGTCACGACACCTGCTTTAAAATCATTTGGCTGAGGGGCATCACAAAGACCCAGAGGGTATAGATGGTAGAATATCGCGTCTCCTACCCATTTAGAATTCATTAGTTCACTCCTGCTTTATACCGAACGGTACACAAAAATGGCAAAAAAATACCTCTAAGAGAAAATACCATGCATGAACTGATGTACGATTCGATATACTCGCTGAGAATCATTCAGTTGAATGTAGCCCTGGAGTGACAGGCCAATATAAGTATCGATAGTACCGCGCAAACTTACGGCATATTGCTTGTGACGCCCCCGCATATTGCCATGATCTTTCGCGGCATCGATAAACAATTGCTCCAACATTTCAAATTGCTGGTAGTGAAGCCTGTCTACCACCGCGTAAACCTCACTTGCAGGTGGCATAAACCAAGTCATCAATAGCAGGCGATAAAATGTAGGATCATGATCTAAGTAATTGAAATAGAATTGAGTGACTGCGGTAATCGAACGGGTGATATCCCCGTTATAGTGGCTAACTTCTCTCAAACCTGAGAGGAGCGGTTCCGATTTTTCCTCAACAATCGTCTCAAACAGCCCCTGCTTGCTTTGAAAGTAATGATAGAGCGTCGGTTTTGTCACACCGGCTTCAGATACGATCTGCTGTACACCGACGGCATCATACCCGTAAGATGCGAAAAGTTTGGTCGCTATGTAAAGTATTTTCGAACGATTATCCATTGACTCAGCACCCTAGCCACGCGAATTTAATATACCGTTCGGTATAACTATTGTCAATAGGTTTGCCTTGACTCGAGGACATCTACGCAACACCTGTATCCAACCTCAGGCTATTCCCTGTCAGGTTTTCCCTGACACGCCCGCCGGAGATGGCGGGTTTTGCCTGCTACACCCCATCGCAGGCTCCGGCTATGATTCAGCATAGAGTATTGCCTATCCAAAGAGTGCAACATGATCAAACGTTATCGCTGGATCTTTCTTGTTTTAGCATTTGTTCCGCTGCTGCTGGCAGCCTGTGACAGCGCCCCGAGTGACAGTGTTCAACTGCCAGATTACGTGCAGTCCTCCGCGCATGATGTGCGTCTGGCCTATCAGTACGCCGTTGAACACCCGGATATGCTTACACACCAGCCCTGCTACTGCGGCTGCAATACGATGGGTCACATGAACAACCTCCAGTGTTACATCAGCAGCCGCGATGAAGACAGCGGTGAGGTTGTATTCGACAATCATGCATCGATATGTGGCATCTGCGTCGACATCACGCTCGATGTGATGAGCCTCTCTAATCGCGGAAAAACACCCTTAGAGATACGGCGATTTATCGACGCCAAGTACAGCAAATTTGGTCCTACCACAGATACCCCGCTGCCGGAGGCTTAAGTAATGAATAAAAAATCACAAAAACCTGTTCGGAAAAATTCTGTAATCGCTGCGCCCGCCTGCCGCTTCTGGTGGATCGGCCTCGGCGTTACAACTGCGCTCGTTATCGCCGTGTTGTTCCTCCTTCAGCCGCGCAGCACCGTCCCGGCGGACTTCGAGCCGCAGGTGATTGGCGCGCCCAGCCTGGCGGTGCTATCAAGCGATGTCATTGATCATGGCGATGTGCCGGTGAACCAGTTTGTTGAAAGCACTTTCAAGGTCCAGAATGTGGGTGATAAAGCACTCATTTTTCTGGGTAACCCGCTCATTCAGGTTGTGGAAGGCTGCTGCCCGCCGGAAACCTCCGTCGATGAAAAAGTGCTGGAACCGGGCGAAGTCACGACCATTCGCACCCGTTTCACCATGCACCAGGGCATGGACGGGCCGCATGATTTTCGCGTCCACGTGGTCACGAATGACCCGAACGCGCCGGAACGCGAACTGAAGATTCTCTCCAACTGGATTTCGTGATTCTGGCAGCGAATAAAGTGGCATTCGATTTCGCTTATTTTTGAGGCTGTTCAAAACAGAACAGAACAAACATTCCCGTTCCGGTGTAAAATAGGGTGTCTACATCGAGGAAAGGGAAACGGCATGACTGAGCAAATCATAAGCAAGTCTGAGCTGATGGAGAAGATTCATAGCGGATGGGACAAATTTCAGACCTATATCGGCACCCTGTCAGATAAACAGCTGACCATTCCGAGTGATGCTGCCGGCTGGACGATAAAAGATCATATTATGCATCTGGCAGTGTGGGAGGATGGCATTTACGCCCTGCTGGAAAAGCAGCCACGTGACGCCCAGATGGGCATTGAAACCGAAACCTGGTTAACTGGCGATTATGACCACATCAACGACATCATCCAGAAGCGCTTCCACGACAAGCCGCTGGACGAAGTGCTGCAAACCTTCAAGGATGTACATACCCGCATCATGCAGAAGCTTGAGTCCATGACCGAGGCAGACCTCGCTCGCCCTTACAGCGATTACCAATCCGGGACCGACCTCGACACGCCTGTGGTCGAATGGGTCATCAGCAACACCTACGAACATTACGCTGAGCACCAACCCTGGATTGCCAAGATTGCTGCACGCGGCTAAACACGCTCACTGAATGTGTCCGCCCTGTCGAATTTGTCCTCCTGTCGGCAGGGCAAACACCCTTCCGCTGCCTTCCTCAGCTACGATAAAACCAGCATGAGTCCATTTCGGTACTTGTCTCATCTTCCGCCTGAAACCATAATAGAAATACATTCCTTAATCAGGCATTCCCCAATCTCATGGCGACCATTTCGGCTGACAAACCCCCAAAAAGTAATTTTTATCGCTTTCTGAACTACGTTCGCCCTTACAAGTATATGGTCGCGGCGGCCAGCATCGGCGGTATCGTGAAATTCTCGATTCCGCTGCTGGTTCCTCAGGCTACCCGTCACCTGCTGGATGATGTTTTCCTCAACCCAGCGATGACCCAGGACGAAAAAATGCGCGAGCTGCTGATGTGGATCGGTGGGCTGATGGTGGCCTTTGTCGTCATCTGGGCACCGTTCACCTATGTCCGGCATTACTACGCCGGCAAAGCCAGCCAGCGCTCGATCTTCGACCTGCGGCACGAGTTGTACTACAAGATTCTGCGCATGTCGGCGTCATTCTTCGACCGCAACAAGTCCGGCAGCATCGTCTCGCGTTTGATCGGGGACATCGAGCAGGCCCAGAATCTGATCGGCAGCGCGCTGACCGATATCTGGATGGACCTGGTATCGCTGCTGCTCATTCTCTACTTTCTGGTGCAAATTGATGTCAATATCACTATCGCTGCCCTGGTGACCTTCCCGCCCTATCTGTATTATTTC
>JAIOHN010000177.1 GCA_019912985.1 Anaerolineae bacterium
CTGAACAACCAATGCGCCCTGTCTTTATTTGGTCAGGGCGCGTTTCCCATCAAAAACCAGCGAGAGAGGTTTCAATGGCACGTCAGAAACGTGGCGGTCGTCGTGCCGCCAGGAGAGTTGTAAAGAATATACCCTACGGGCAGGCGCATATTTTTGCGACTTTTAACAATACGATTGTGTCTATGACCGATCAATCGGGTAATGTAGTTGCCTGGGCCAGCGCTGGAACGTCGGGTTTTAAGGGGAGCCGCAAGAGCACTCCTTATGCCGCGCGAATGGCTGCCCAGACTGCCTCGGAATCCGCACAGGGTCATGGCATGCAAGAAGTGGATGTCTTCGTCAAAGGGCCTGGCCCGGGTCGCGAAGCCGCAATCCGCGCAATTCAAGGTAGTGGGTTGAAAGTACGCTCCATCACCGACCAGACCCCCATTCCGCATAATGGTGTTCGCCCGCCCAAGAAGCGCCGTGTTTAATTCACGTCAGGAGGGTGTCGGTATGGTCACAAACAATATGGTACTGCCGCATAAGATTCAGGGCGATGCAGTATCCCGCAATTATGGTCGCTTTATCATTAGCCCGCTGGAAAGTGGCTACGGCCTGACATTAGGAACGGCACTGCGCCGCATCCTGTTGTCGTCGTTGCCCGGTGCGGCGGTGACCAGCGTTCGTGTATCCGATGTGCATCATGAGTTTTCTGCCATCCCGCATGTGCGTGAGGACATGACCCAGCTCATTTTGCAGGTAAAACAGCTTCGCTTGAACCTGTACGATCTTGAGCAGGCCCGTCTGCGCCTGGAACATCGTGGTGAGGGAACAGTAACTGCTGCGGACATCATTTGCCCGCCGGAAGTAGAAATTATCAACACCGACCTGTATCTTTTCACGGTCGATTCACCGGATGCGCATCTGGAAATTGAGTTTGAAGTGCGCGCGGGGCGTGGCTACAGCCCGGCGGAAGACCGCGGGCGGCTGCCGATTGGCGAACTGCCGATTGATGCTATTTTCAGCCCGATCCGCCGTGTGAACTTTGAAGTGGAACGTGCTCGCGTCGGCCAGCGCACCAATTACGATAAGCTGGTGATGGAAATCTGGACGGATGGCACCATTCGGCCAGAGGATGCACTCAGCCAGGCGGCTCAGATTTTGATGAAGCACCTGACTGTGATTGCTGGTGTGGAAGCACCGCTGTTGGAGCCCGGTTACGGACGTGAGCCAGAGCCAGAGCCAGCAGTGAACCAACGCAACGGCCTGTATGACAAGCCGATTGAAGAGCTGGACCTGAGTGTGCGTGTGTTTAACTCGCTCAAGCGTACTGGCATCACCACGGTTGGTGATGTGCTCGATATGCTGGATCGCGGCCAGGATGCGATGCTGGCGATCCGTAACTTCGGTGAGAAATCACTGGATGAATTGGTCGAAAAACTTCGCAATAAAGGGTATCTGCACGACGATGAAGATGGCCCTGACATGGGTGGTAACGGGATAGAGTAACATGAGACATCGCGTAAGTGGTAAAAAACTCGGTCGCAATTCCAGCCAGCGTAAAGCGCTGAAGCTGAATCTGACCGAAGCACTGTTACAACATGAACGTATCCAGACCACGCGTTCCAAAGCAGATTTTGTGCGCGGGGATGTGGAACGGCTGATTACGATTGCCAAGCGTGGCCTGGGAAATGATGATCCCAGTCGCGCCGTGCATGCGCGCCGCATTGTCGGCAGCCGCCTGAATAACAATCGCGATCTGATTGGCAAGGTGTTTGATACACTGGCACCGCGTTATGAAGATCGCCCTGGTGGCTATACCCGTCTGCTTAAGCTGGGGCCGCGCAAAGGCGATAACGCTGAGATGGTGCTGCTGGAACTGGTGGACCGCGAAGAAGCCTGAGCTGCCGGATGACCGCGCGCTATCGAGCGACTTTAGCCTACGATGGCAGTGGCTATCAGGGTTTTCAGCGACAGGCGGAAGGCATCCCAAGCATACAGGGTGCCGTTGAGCAAGCCATTCAGCAGGTTACGCAGCAAAGCGTCACCGTGATTGGGTCCGGCAGGACCGACAGCGGCGTCCACGCGACAGGGCAGGTCATCGCCTTTGATGTCATGTGGAAGCACTCGGAGCTGGACCTGCTGCGAGCGGTAAACGCAGTCCTGCCGGAGCAGATTGCCTTACAGGACATCACCCGGCAGGAGGGTTTTCACCCACGGTTTGATGCGCGCGCCAGACGTTATGCTTACACCGTGGTCAACGCGTTGCAGCGCCAGCCGCTTTTGCGAAACCGCACGTGGCATATCTGGAGCAAGCTGGATGTAGCAGCGATGGCAGCAGCCGCCGCCATGCTGAACGGTGAGCATGATTTTGGCACGTTCGGCCAACCACCACAGGGAACCAGTACCGTTCGGGTGATTTTTCACTCGGCGTGGGCGGTTTATCCAGAAGTGTATGGGCAGCGTTTGGTCTATACGGTGAAGGGCAATGCCTTTCTACAGCATATGGTGCGCCGTATAGTAGGACTGATGGTGGATGTTGGGCTTGGTTCAATTGACGTCGAGGCATTTGCCAGGGCGTTTCAAGCCGCCGACATCAGTCAATCGGGTACTGTGGCCCCACCGCAGGGGCTGGTGCTCGAAGCTGTTTATTATGATTGACGAGATTGCACCTTGAAGATAGGGTGGGGTCCCGTAAAATAAACTAAATTGCAGCAAAGCGGGTCGAAGAGACGCCCGCCGGAGGATAACAGGAATGTATAAAACTTTCGTAACCAAACCAAGCGACATTGAACGCGAATGGTGGGTTGTGGACGCGAAGGGTAAAAATCTGGGGCGTCTCGCCACACAGATTGCTGCGATTTTGCGTGGCAAACACAAACCCACTTTTGCACCGAATATTGATGCTGGTGATTTTGTCATCGTGATCAACTGCGATGAGATTACAGTGACCGGCACCCGTCTGGACGACAAGATGTACTACCGTCACTCAGGTTATAGCGGTGGTCTGAAGTCTGTCAGCATGCGTGAACAGTTGGAGAAGCACCCGGACCGCGTGATTACCACAGCGGTAAAGGGTATGCTGCCCAAAAATGCACTGGGACGCGCGATGCTGAAGAAGCTGAAGGTTTACGCGGGTGAGACACACCCACACGCGGCGCAGAAGCCGAAAGTTCTGGAACTTTAAGAAAGGTTAACGGATGTCTGCTCAATACTATGAGGGTATTGGTCGCCGCAAGGAATCCAGTGCGCGTGTGCGCTTATTCCCTGGCGGCACCGGAAATCTGGTGATTAACGATAAGGATGGCAGTGAGTATATGTCGCGCTTTGGCGATGTAGACATCCTGCTGGAGCCGCTCCGCGCCATCGGCCAGGAGAAGGCCTACAACATTACCGTGCATGTCAACGGTGGCGGCATCAGCGGCCAGCGTGACGCGATCCAGCTAGGGATTGCACGGGCGCTTCTGAAGATCGACCCTGATCTCAAACCGCAGCTGCGTGCAGGCAACTTCCTGACACGTGATGCACGGGTGAAAGAGCGCAAGAAACCAGGTCTCAAGCGTGCGCGTAAGGCCCCGACCTACACCAAACGTTAGACGCTGGACAATGTGAAACGACACGACGGCAAGGCATTATGCCTTGTCGTTTTTGTTTTCCAGCTATCCCCAATCCTGATTGTGGAAAATCTACAGTCGAGTGTCACAAATCTCTGTTAATAATTGTAATATGCTTGTAAGGAAAAAAAGGGTAAAATAAGTTAAATTAATTTTCAGAAAAGGAGTTAAATTATGGGCGGAATCGTGGATGTTAACGCAATCTTGTTGGCTCTGGCGTTGGGTTTTGTCGTCGGGGTATCGATCATCCTCTTCCTGTTTTATGCAGCTGTGAAAGCGGCCATCAGCGCCCGTGATGAAATGGTCGAAGATCCAATGCGCTGGCGTACGATCCAGAATTGGTCGTCCAGCGTGGTTTATGAGACGCGTCGCGCACACCTCCACGCTATTGTGCGTGATCCAGAAGTGCTCGACTGGTAACTGTATCACCCTTAAAAACTGGATACATCGCTTTTTAGCTTCTGTTTTCCTCCTCAGCTCTGCTTTCACCCCCTAAAACAGTGGTATCATGTTGGTCGTGTCTTCATCTTTTGGAGTCAAGATGCAACTCGAACGCTTTACGGATGTCAATAAATTTGAATCTGCTGCCCAGCCCTTTTTGCTGCGCCACGAAGCGGATAATAACCTGCCACTCGGCCTGATAAGCAACCTCAAACACGATCCGCTGCAATATGGTTCTGTGCCACCCTATATGATCGTGGTGCGTGATGTTGGTGAAATTGTCGCGGTGGCGCTGCGCACACCACCACATTTTCTTGTCCTCGCACAGATGGACAACACCACGCCGATTCCCCTGATTTTGCCGGATGTAATCAGCGAATTTGGCACGGATATACCGGGTTTGCTGGGGCCTTCCAAAATTTCTGCCGCTGCTGTCGAAATGTGGCAGGCGCAAACCGGTATTGGTTATGAGCGCATAATGGCGGAAAGGGCGTACCAGCTCGAAAAGGTGAATCCCGTGGCTGAAGTGCCGGGATCAATGCGTCCGATAAAACAGTCCGACCGTGATTTGCTGGTGGAGTGGATCTACGATTTTGCGATAGAGGCTAATCTCCCGGAAGGGGGCGACCGGGCAGGGGCGGAAGCAGGGATTGAACGGGCATTATCCGGCAAAGGCCGCCGCTATTATGTCTGGGAAGTGGAGTCGCAGCCGGTTTCGCTGGCGGGCTGCACAGGTGAGACGCCCAATGGCATTCGCATCGGGCCGGTGTATACGCCGCTGGATGCCCGGCGCAAAGGTTATGCCACAGCGCTTGTGGCTCATTTGAGCCAGCTGCTGCTGGATGAAGGCCGCCGCTACTGCTTCCTGTTCACCGATCTGAGCAATGGGACTTCGAATCATATCTATCAGGAGATCGGCTACCAGCCAGTGTGTGATGTCGATATGTATCGCTTCGTTTCCTGAAATCATGGCGCTGGATAATCTTTAGCCAACTGCCCACAGCCGAACCGTATTATCGCCGCTGCCGGTGGCGAGTATCCGCCCATCGGGGCTGAAGGCCAGTGCCAGCACCGGCTTTTCATGCGCAGCGATTTGCCCGACTGCTTCACCTGTCTTCGCTTTCCAGAACTTGATGAGGTTGTCGCGGCCTGACGTGACGAGCAGGCTGCCATCCGGGCTGAAACGTACACGGTCTGCACCGTTATCATGTGCGTGGAGCAGGATGCGCTGCTGGGTCCGATGCCACAAACGGACCGTCATATCCTTGCTGGCGGAAGCGATCCACTGGGTATCGACCGGGTTGACCTGCACATCACGCACCCAATCGTCGTGATTGAGCGTGGCGCGCAGCGTGCCGCTGGCGTTGTCCCACAGGCGCAGGCTGTGATCACGACTGCCGCTGATAAGGTCCGCGCCAGAAAAGGCGACACTGGTCACTTCGTCACTGTGGCCTGTCAGGACATATCGAACCACGCTCGTCTGAAAATTCCACAGGCGTACTGTGTGATCTGCGCCTGCCGATGCCAGCCAGTGGTCATCGGCGCTGAGGGCGAGGCTGTTGACAGCATCCTGATGTCCTTTGAGGATATGGTACTGTCCGGGTTGTTTCAGGTCCCAGATGCGGATGGTGGTGTCGGCGCTGGCCGAGACAATATAGCGACCATCATGGCTGATGGCGAGTCCCTTCACCGGGCCGTCATGCCCCTCCAGCAGGCCGCGTAATTGCAACCCTTCCAGTGTATACAGGGCGACACCAGATGCGCTGGCGACGGCCAGCGCTTGCCCATGTGAAGCCCACTGGATTTCGGTAATCCAGCCACGAGAGGCACGATGAATTTCAACAAGTTGCTGCGCATTGTCTGCGGTGATGATCGGGTAGGGCATGTACGGGTTCCATGAAAGGCAAACCCGTTCATCATAGCGCAAACTTACGCTTTTTTCTGCCGTTGACTACTGCGACCGCGCAGGTCTGCCTGGATGCCGATGTACAGGACATTAATGGCGACAGCCAACACAATTAGCAGACTGGCGATCAACGGCGTGATCTTTTCTGGCTCCATCACCAGGCCTATGATGACGAGCAGCAGGCCGAGTGACACCAGTGCATAGTACAGCTTACTCAACATGGCGGCCTCCTCTTGACCTTTCTTTCCTTATAACATAGATGCTATATCGCAGTCACGTATCTTTTGTAATGGTTGCGATGAACAAATTTCCGTTTCCATGGTTTGAAAATCTACAACTGGTGAAGTTCATTCCGGTATGTATAATCTGCGGCTATGCATGTTGGATTGAACGCTCACCTGCTCTCCAGCCAGGCGGGATACCGCTCGGCTGGCATTCACGGATATATCTACAATACGCTGGCGCATCTTCATGATGCCGCCCCTGAGGACTGGCGTTTTACCGCGCTGGTCGGCGCGGCGAATAGCGAACAGTTTCCCGGTGTGACCATGCGCCGGGCCGCTTTTGATACGGAATCGCCGCTGCGCCGCATTGCCTGGGAGCAGTTGATTCAGCCCTGGCAGTTAGGCGATTTTGATCTGTATCATGCGCTGGCGTTTGTCGCGCCGCTGCGTGTCCCGGTGCCGTTTGTGGTGACCGTGTACGATTTGAGCTTTGTGCATTATCCCGCTGTGCTGACGGCTTCACGCCGTTTATATCTGCGGCTGTTTACACAGCTCACGTGCCAGCGTGCGCGCCGCGTGATTGCGATTTCGCAAAGCACGGCTCGTGATCTCACGGAGACCTTTGGCACCGCGCCGGATAAAATCGACGTGGCGGTGCCGGGATACGATGCCCAGGTTTACCGGCCCTTGTCGCATGAGGCAATCACCGCTTTTCGCCAGCAAAAAGGACTGCCGGAACGCTTCTGGTTTTTCATGGGGACGCTTGAGCCGCGTAAAAATCTGGTTACGTTGCTGGAAGCGTATGCGTCACTTTCACCGTCGGACCGGCTGCCGCTGCTGCTGGGGGGTGGGAAGGGCTGGCTGTACGATGACATCTTCGCCACCATTGAACGTCATGGCTTACAGGATGCGGTGCGCTGGCTGGGATTCCTGCCTGCGGAGGAATTGCCCTTCTGGTACAATAGCGCGGAAGTATTCGTGTTCCCCTCGGTGTTTGAGGGGTTTGGTTTACCTGTTCTCGAAGCAATGGCCTGCGGGACGCCTGTCTTGATTTCTGATGCCTCGTCCCTGCCAGAGATCGCTGGCGAAGCGGGTCTTTGTTTACCACCCCATGAAGTGGATGCCTGGGCCACTGCACTGAAGCAAGTCAGACATGATGCTGAGTGGCGTGAACAGGCTCGTCAAAAAGGATTGCTCGATGCACAACGTTTTACGTGGGAGCATACTGCCCGTCAAACGTTGAGGAGTTATATATGCAGCTTGAATATCAAGAGGCAATAGAAGACGAGTCGAAACCGAAATCGTCCCCACAGATACCACTGCCCCCACGCCGGGATATTCCCGAACCGCCGTGGCTGCTGCCCGTCATGGATGTGGTCTTATCTGTGCTTGCCTTTTTGCTGGCCTATTTTGCCCGCTATGAACTCACGATTTTTCGACCGGTGCTTGATGGTTTCCGGTCGGATTTCTGGCCCTACGTGCCTTATGCCCTGGTCTATGCCGGGCTGCTCTATTTTTCTTACCACAGCAACAACCTGTACAAGCGTGTGCGGGGTCGCTCGCTGGCAGAAGAAGCCTATACCATCATCAATGGCGTGACCACCGCCACCGTGATCTTGCTGGCGATGTATTTCGCCTTTCAGCCGCTGGTGTTCAGCCGTTTGATGCTGATTTACGTGGCGGCAATCACCATTATCCTGCTGATCTCGATCCGGGCAGTGCGTCGTATCGCACATGCCCATCTGCGCAGCAAGGGGATTGGTGTCACCCGCGTTTTGATCGTGGGTGCTGGCGAAACCGGTCAGGCCGTGCTGAGGGCGCTGCTGGCACGGAAAGACCTGGCTTACTATCCAGTGGGTTTTGTGGATGATAATCCTGATCGCGGCAATGTCGATCTGGGGCGTGTGAAGGGCCTGGGGAATCTCGAAAATCTGCGCAGCACCATCCGCCGCTATCAGGTGGATCTGGTCATTATCACTATTCCCTGGAGTGATCACAGTCAAATTCAGCAGCTTGTGCGGACAGCGCGCAAAGCCGGGACAGAAGTCCAGATCGTGCCTGATATGTTCCAACTGAATATGCGCCAGGTGCGGGTAGAAAACCTCGATGGAATCCCACTGCTGGGCGTGAACGGCGATGGTGACTTTAAGGGAACCAACCGCGTTCTCAAGCGCTTGATTGATGTGGGCCTGATTATCCTGGCGTCCCCAATCCTGCTGGTGATCTTCGCTGTAACGGCGCTGGCGATTCGGCTGGAAGGGCCGGGGCCAATTCTGTACGCGCAGCGGCGTGTGGGCGAAAATGGCCGTGAATTCTATATGATCAAGTTCCGCAGCATGATTCTGGACGCGGAGAAATATCGTCAGCAGTTGGTCCGGGAGCAGGGTGAAGACCCGCGTCATCCCAAGATTAAAAACGATCCGCGTGTCACTCGTGTGGGGGCTTTTATCCGTGCCACCAGCATTGACGAACTGCCGCAGTTGATTAATGTGCTGTTGGGGGAGATGAGTCTGGTGGGGCCGCGCCCGCCGACGCCCGATGAGGTCATGCTCTATGAAGCGTGGCACATGCGCCGCTTGCAAATCATTCCCGGCATCACCGGCTTGTGGCAGGTGAGTGGTCGCAGTGATGTCCCCTTTGACGAGATGTGTCTGCTGGATATTTACTACATCGAAAACTGGTCCGTGAGGATGGATTTGCAGATCCTGGCGATGACGTTGCCGCGCGTGCTGCTGCGCCACGGAGCCTATTGAGTGTCCGGGGTGCATATGCTCGATGCCATTGTCAGCGCCCTTTTGGGATTACTCGGTGGCATGACCATCCTGGCCGTGTTGATCTCGGTCATACGGACCTTTGTCGTGCCGCGCATGCACAATGTCTTCCTCACGCGCCTTGTGTTTATCAATGTGGGGCGTCTCTTCAGGCTGTGGATCAATAAGCGAAAAATCGTTTCCTACGAGGGCCGCGACCGGGTGATGTCGTTCTTTGCGCCGGTCGCCCTGCTATCGCTGCCGATTGTATGGGTTGTTTATACACTCTTGGGGTACATGATGCTCTATTGGGCGATGGGCGTGCGACCCTGGAGTTATGCTTTCACGGTTAGCGGGTCGTCGCTGCTCACACTGGGAACCACCCCATTTATCAGCTTGCCGATTACGATAGTCGAGTTTAGTGAGGCGACCCTGGGATTGGGCCTGGTGGCGCTGCTGCTGGCTTATCTGCCCAGTATCTACGCCGCGTTTCAACGGCGTGAGTCATTGGTGACGATGCTGGAGGTACGCGCGGGTTCACCACCCTCGGCATGGGAGCTAATCACACGGGCGCACCGGATTCGCGGCCTCGACTCGCTGCACCAGACATGGGTGGATTGGGAAGTCTGGTTTACCGAGCTGGAAGAAAGTCATACCTCACTGGCCCCGTTAATTTACTTTCGCTCGCCTGACTCAGGCCGCTCATGGGTGACGGCAGCAGGCGTGATTCTGGACTCGGCTGCACTGATTACCTCAATGGTCGATGTGCCGCCGGATGCGCAGGCGCAGCTCTGTATTCGGTCAGGCTATATCGCACTCAGGCGGATTGCGGAGTTTTTCAATTTCCCGTATGAACGTACCCCACAGTTTCCTCAAACTCCGATCAGTATTTCTCGCCATGAATTCGACGACATCTACGATCAATTATCAAAAGCAGGGGTTCCCCTACGGGCTGACCGCGAACAGTGCTGGTTAGATTATGCCGGATGGCGTGTGAATTACGATGCGGTGCTGCTGTTCCTGGCACGGTCCACGGATGCCCCATACGCGCCCTGGGTTTCTGACCGCTCACTGCCAGGAGGGCGCACACGCGTGAAATTTACGTGGAAAGCAACCCGCGAGCGCTCATCTACGTAAAGTAAATAGCATGGTGTTACAAGGATAGGTGATGCGAAAAGCTCGACGGATATTGCTGGCGGTGCTGGTCATTCTGGCTGTTTACGCTGCGTACTATATTTACATCGGCCCACGCGTGGTTGGCGACGCTTTTGCTGTGAGTCTGATCAATGTCGATACGGAGTCGATGTCCAGCCATTTATGCGAAGATACGACTGTCGCCGGGGTGCTCAACGCCCTGGGAACGACCGATGATCAGGTCTCGCTGCTGGTGATTGGTGTGCTGCGCGGTCTGGCTCCCCAGGCGGTGGTTGATGCCGTCAGCGAGGCCCTGGAAGCCAACACCCGTTATGACCCCTTTACTGGCGAATACTACTTCAGCCTGACGCTCGGTACAGACATCAGCTTGTTAGGGACACGCTTCGCCTCTGGGGCAACCACGCCGGAATACCGCTTAATGATCCAACGTGGTTGGCTGCGTCCATGCGTGTTGGCAATCTAGTTTTTCACCCATTCGCCAGTTTGCTCATTAAGTGCCCAGCGCGGCGGAATATCCGGCATACACGAGTTTGGCAGCGTGCTTTCATTGGCGTCTGCAAAAACGATCTCAACATTGGCTTCTGTCAAAAGCTGTACGAAATTGCCAACCACCTGTCGGGTTTCCTGCTGCGCACGTGTCAGGATGCCGCCTTCGATAGCTTCGTCACGGAAATCGGTGAGCGAGATGTAATTTGCCAGCAGCCGCGCTTCATCCCAATCCACGGCGCAGGCAGTAAACGAGCGATTGTACTGGCGGATAAAGTCAATGCGACAGCTCGTGAGTTGGGGCGGGGGCAGCACAATCGTGTAGGTGTTGGTCGCTTCGTCGTAACTGATCGCGCTTTCATCCACGCGCGTCAGATCAATCCCGGCTTCAATCGTCCCCTGGGCGACATGATTGGCCGAAAAACTACAGCTATTGAGCGCGCCCTGCTGCACGCTGACTTGAATATCTGCTTTGGCTAACTGCGCGCTGATACTCACCAGCTGACCAAGCGGCTGGATACTATTGAGGATCGTCTGTGTTGACTCCACGCGCGCCACGGCTGGCGCAGAATCAGGGCGGAAAATGCTTTCCAGTGCGCCTAATACCCCATTCACCGAGGTCAAACCCAGAAGGACGGCCACCGCTACTGGAATCAGCAGCACCAGCAAACAACCCAACGCACCGGTCAATCCCCACAGGCAGCCCCTGTTGCGTCCTTCTGGGGTCGGTGGATCACTTACCGGCGTAGGCGACACCGTGACAATGCCCGTCTGATTATCGTGAGGCTGCTCGAACTCTGGTAAGGTCGGCGGCTGGTTTTGCTCTGGATTAGGTGGTTGCATGAAATCTACCCTGTCGTTAAGTCTCTGATCAACGTGAAGCGAATTTCCAGTACAGTCATGTTATAGTATACGTGCAGGTTTGTGGAGTCGTTTCAAACATGATTACAGTGATTTACGACGGCTATTGCGTGTTGTGCCAACAGACTCGCCGCCTGACTACAGGGTTGGATTGGTTGGGACGGGTGAAATTTCTTGATATTCACCAGTGGGATCAAGTGCAGGCACGTTATCCCAACCTAGAGTATGAAACCGCGATGGGCCAGGTGCATGTGGTGATGCCTTCGGGTGAGCTGGTGGGTGGTTTTGCCGGGATGCGCCTGCTGCTGCACGAACTTCCTCTAGGATTTCCGTTGTGGCTGCTGCTGCATCTGCCGGGGATGAATTGGGTTGGGCCGCAGATTTACCAGCTTGTGGCGCGCAATCGCTATCGGATTAACCGATTTTTCGGTGTGGATATTTGCCAGGATGGCACCTGCAAAATTCACTCCACAGACTAAGATAAACTGACACTGTGATGCCTGATCGGGCGTTGAGTCCTGGTTTTAACTCTGGTAAAATTTAACAACTTACGCCCCCGTAGCTCAGAGGATAGAGCGGTGGTTTCCTAAACCATGCGCACAGGTTCGAGTCCTGTCGGGGGTATCCTCACTCAAGGCACACGATTTTTCGGTGCCTTTTTGTTTTCTGATTCGTGAAAGTATGTACAACTCGGCGTATAATGAGTGCAAGAGTGAATTGGAGGTACGATTGTGAATATCCCGATTATCCTCGCGCACGGCGCGCTTGGCGGGGCAGACGAATTGATCTTCCTGGGGATCGCGGTCATTTTTATCGGTATGATGGGCGTGACCTGGTTCCGCAGTCAGAACATGGAACCCGACCTCGAAGACGAGGTTGAGCCGGACCCCAAACCACGACGCAAAGGTAAAGTGGACGCGCCAGACCGCTTCAAGCTGGATTAACCCAGAATTTTTGCAGATTCACACCCCTGTCTCATAAGTTGCTTGCGCTGCCTCGCTACGACAGCAATGTGTCGTAATAAATGGGAGTGCTTGGGGAGTGCAGATGAGTCGTTCAAAGTGATTGATCGCGGCGGCTGTAATTGTCGTGAATAGGCTTTCAGTCTTTGCCGTATTTCAGGATACCAATCGTGCGCCGCTTGATGCACCCGCCGATAGGTAAATGGGTAACATCACAGGTATAGCCGGAAAGCAGGGGCCAATCGTGCGGTTGGCCCCTGACCTTATCTAGCTGATGTTATAGAACCCGGCGGCAGTACCGCCCAGGATCATCTCTTTTTCTTCATCCGAGCAGTTCGCAATGAGTTTCTGTGTGTTGGCCCATACACTGGCATAGGTGCCACCGGCCAGTGATACCGGCCAGTCACTGCCGAACATCACCCGATTGGCCCCGAAGTTTTCCAGCACAAAATCGACATAAGGCTGCACATCGGCTACCGTCCAGTCCGGGTTATCAAACTGGCCGGAGAGCTTGGCATAGACGTTGGGAGCCTGCGCTGCGGCCTTCATCTGGTCAAACCAGGGTGTTTCTTTCTGGCCGATAGGCGGCTTTGCCAGATGGTCGATCACCATTTTGAGATTGGGCAGCTTTTCCGCCAGGGTAGGGACGTGCTTGAGGTGGTTGGGGAACACGGGGACCACATCAAAAGTCAGATTGTAATCGCTGAGGACGCCCAGGGATTCGATGACGACATCGCGCACAACCCAGTCTGGATCGGCTTCACCGTGAATCAGGTGGCGCATCCCCTTGTAGTACGGATTCTTACTGTACATCGCCAGACGTTCGTCGGTTTCCTGCGGATCGAGCAGATTGACCCACCCGACCACGCCACCGATCCAATCGTTATATGAGGCGTGAAGCAGCATCGAGAGCGTGTCCTCGTAGGTGTCTTCCGCCTGCACCATGACGGTGTAATCAATCCCGGCGGCTTTGACCAGCGGTTCCAGCATATCGGGGGTGTAGTTGCCATAAAATGCGGTGTGTTCTGGTTTCAGCCAGTTGTAAAAAGTCTCTGTTAAGTTCCATGAATGTTGATGTGTGTCAATTTTTAACATATAAAATGCTCCTTTTGAGTATTTGTTGCACAATTATAGGCCAGAAATTATAATTTATAGAAATCTCACACTCAATTGACTTTCCGGTTTTTTTACAGTGAGATCTCATCGAACTATTCCTGTCCAGCAGGGGGAATTTAATGCTTGTTTCTTATTGGCACTTTAGCTTCACCGTA
>JAIOHN010000178.1 GCA_019912985.1 Anaerolineae bacterium
CAATAGAGGCATTAGTAAGGCCCGTCCGCAGAGGAACAGCCACACCTGCGGCAAGTGCTCCCAGGGCCACGGTGCTTACTAATGAAAGCACAAAAGGGTTTTTATTGAAACGGACTTCGGATAATCCATAACCGACCAGAACGCCGGTGATCGTCAGTACCGCAGCGATGTTAAAGATGTTTATGGCGGTTACATCAGGCGTGGAAGGTTGAGTAGCGACAAATGTCAAACCTGCGACAGTTGTATAGCCAACCGCGCTTGCCGTTCCGTAAGCAACGGCATCATAACGATCGCGAAACGCATCCGGCCAGGCAATGTAACGTTGTACCAGATAAATCAAGATCGCTTGAACCAACCCTACCGTAAAGGTATAACCGATAATACGATCTACCGCACTTTGAAGCGACAACCATTCTTTGACTTCCAGCACGTCATTCACCAGCGGAAGACCGATTGCTTTCGCTACTAATCCGCTGATCAGCGCCACCAACAGCAAGTGGTCGCGCGGTTGGAGTGCGAAGCGCTCACGCCACCACGAAAATATCAGCCAGAAGCCCGCGGGCAACAGCGCCAGGATAATGCCCATTGGTTGATTAATGCGAGTCGGAATGCTGACAAAGCGCGTCAGCAAGAAAAACAGTACAGCCACCCCTGCAAGAAGCGCGTGCTCAATAATCACACTCGGCCAAACACGCCGGTAGGGATAAATCTCTTCTTCTTCGGTGGGCGGGGTAATAAACCCGGATTGATATGACACCAGACTCCGTACCTAAATTGGGATGACATAGGTATACTTGAAAATCCTATCTTAAAGCACAGTAGCTGGAAAGGCTGAAAATGGCATTGAGGCTGTTCTTCGTCCTTGTATTTATCGTACTCACAGGATGCCTGCCAGAAAATGGTGCCGGACAAGCCAGCAACGTCCGGCGCATGGTTTATGGCCTGACACTGAAACCCACAGGTATTGACCCTCACATTCATCAATCTTCAGAGTTGGGTATTCCCCTGCGGCAAGTTTATGACACACTGGTTTATCGCGAGCCTGTAGGACATGCGATTGTTGCCGGATTAGCAACAGACTGGTCTATCTCTGAGGATGGTCTGGTCTACAGTTTCAAGCTGCGTACTGATGTGACCTTTCATGATGGCACACCGTTCAATGCCCAGGCCGTAGCTGCTAATCTCGACCGCATTACAAACCCGGAAACCGCCTCACAGCGCGCCGTGTTTATGCTTGGCCCGTACAAAGGGTACGAGATTGTAGACGACTATACCATCGACATCCTGTTAAACGAGCCATACAGTCCCTTGCTTGATTCACTGGCGCAGGTTTACCTAGCCATAGCCAGCCCGACCGCACTCAGCGAATACTCGGACAACCGCTATCAATTTCATCAGGTAGGAACGGGGCCGTTCATATTCGAGGAATATGTCCCGCATGAGCGACTGGTTATTCGGCGAAATCCGGATTACAAGTGGGGTCCCTCATTTTATGAGGCACCGGACGAGAACTCCGTCAATGAGATCGAGTTTCGCTTTTTTGATGACCCGCCGACGCGCTCCCTGGCGTTAGAGAGCGATGAAGCACAGGTCATGGGTGAACTGCTGCCGACCGATGCGCGTTTACTCACTGGAAACAGCTCAATTCAAATCAACCCGGTGAATGTTCCCGGTTTACCACTCCAATTTCTGATCAATACGCAGCAGTTTCCAACCGACGAACGGGCGGTGCGGCAGGCACTGCTCTTTGGAACCAATCGAAATGCCATTGTGGATGCCGTCTTCCAGCGATTTTCACCCGTAGCATGGGGGCCGCTGACATCAAGCACGTTATATTATGATCGCTCAGTG
>JAIOHN010000179.1 GCA_019912985.1 Anaerolineae bacterium
CTCACGCCCTTGTTCCAGTTCCACAACCGCTTTAAAGCGACCGTCTTTCAATTGCTCCATCGGCACCGCTGACCAGTCATTAAAATCACCAACCAGCTTGACATTTTCCGCAGCCACAGATGCAGGCACCTGAAAAGTGACCTTACACGCGGGGCGGCTCTTGAGGTATTGTTTCTTAATCACTGTGACTCCCTCTCGCTTTTACCTGTTTGATAAAAGAATGCTCATCACGAGCCTGAAAAATTACTTTCATGAATCTTTTCAGGTAATTACGACCGAGTTGTCACCGCTGAAGGGATTAGGGACATACTTATCCGCTTCCCAATCATTATGCCATTCGTTCTGGTTCACCAGATAGCGAAACTGAAATTCACGACCCTTATCAAGCTCAAGCGTTACCGTGAAGCGCCCATCCTTTAATGGGGTCATCGGGGTCGCCTGCTCGTCCCATTCGTTGAAATCACCAACCAGATGCACAGCCTCCGCTTTCACCGCAGCCGGAAGGTAAAAAGTGACCTTACACACCGGGCGGCTCTTAAGATATTGCTTTTTCAGCATGGTTACGCACCTTTGTAAAACATAATTTGATCGACATTTTAACACAACAGCAACTTTGTGAAAGTGTGGATGCAATAAAACTATTTCTCAGAAAATGTTTTCATTATTGCAAATATTGCTTGTTTCAAGCTATGCTTGGCTTGGGAAAAACCATCACTCCACATGGAACAATCATCAGGAGCTTTGCTGCATGACTAAACCCGTAGCCAAAATTAATGTCGTCCCTGATCTTCCTGAAGAATTAGGACGTTTAAAGGAACTCGCGTACAATCTCCGGTGGGCATGGGATCACGAGACCATTGCCCTTTTTCGACGGCTGGATGCCGACCTCTGGCGTGCTACAGATCGTAACCCCGTCTGGATGCTCGGGCTGTTAAGCCAGGAACGGCTGGATGCGGCGATAGAAGACCCGGCTTTCATGGCACACTACAACCGCGTGTGTCACTCCTTTGACACCTACATGACCTCTTTAACCACCTGGTATAAAGAGCTTCATGGTCATCTCAAACAACCAACCATCGCCTACTTTTCGATGGAATTCGGCCTCGCGGAATGTTTGCAAAACTACTCCGGTGGTTTGGGGGTGCTCAGTGGTGACCACCTAAAAAGCGCCAGCGATCTTGGGATCCCATTGATCGGTGTCGGCCTGCTCTATCAGGAAGGATATTTCCACCAGTATCTGAATGTGGATGGGTACCAGCAAGAATCCTATCCTATCAACGACTATGCCAACCAGCCAGTCACGCTTCAGTGTGATGATGCTGGCAATCCGCTTAAGATCAGCGTGCCAATGCCAGGGCGCGAGTTATATGCGCAGGTCTGGAAAGTGCAGGTTGGACGTGTTCCGCTCTACTTGCTGGATACCAACATCCCAGACAACACTCGCCCCGAAGATCGGGATTTGACTGATCGTCTATATGGTGGTGACCGGCGCACCCGCATCCGTCAGGAAATTCTGATGGGCATTGGCGGCATTCGTGCGCTCGAAGCATTGGGCCTGCGTCCCAGCATCTGCCATATGAACGAAGGCCATTCCGCTTTCATGGCGTTGGAGCGCATCCGCCAGTTAATGAATGAGGATAAGCTGACCTTCGACCAGGCGCTTGAGATGACACGGGCAAGCAACATCTTCACCACCCATACACCTGTCCCTGCCGGTCTTGAGCGTTTTGGCTTCGACCTTATCGACGAGCATTTCACGGAATACTACCAGAGCCTGGGGCTCACTCGGGAGCAGTTCCTCGACCTGGGCCGGGAGAACATGGGCGATTATGAGCTGTTCTCCATGGCGGTATTTGCGCTCAGGCTCTCTGCGGCTTCGAATGGCGTGGCACAGCTGCATGGGGTGGTTTCCCGGCAGATGTGGAACGATCTCTATCCAGAGGTGCCGGAACATGAAGTGCCGATTGGCTCTGTGACCAATGGCATTCATGTGCAGACCTGGATTAGTGGTGAGATGAGCAACCTCCTCGACCGCTATCTGGACCCCGCCTGGCGCGAAGAGGAATACCGCCCCGAAATCTGGCAGGCGGTAAATGAAATCCCGGATACGGAACTATGGCGCACCCATGAGCGCCGCCGTGAACGTCTGGTTACCTTTGCCCGCCGCCGCCTGCGCGCCCAGCTCGAAAATCGCGGCACCTCCCGCAGCGAGATCGACACCGCCAATGAGGTGCTCAATCCTGATGCGCTGACCATTGGCTTCGCCCGGCGTTTCGCGACTTATAAACGCGCCACCCTCATTTTCCGTGACCTGGAACGCCTGCACAGCATTGTGAACAATCCCGATTACCCGGTGCAGTTCATCTTCGCCGGAAAGGCACATCCGCATGATACCGCAGGCAAAGAGTTCATCCGCCAGATCGTCAACATCGCGCGGTCATCCGATTTCCGTCACAGCATCATGTTTCTGGAAAATTATGACATGAACATCGCCCGTTATCTGGTACGCG
The DNA here is from genome assembly GCA_019912985.1 of Anaerolineae bacterium. GTDB lineage: Bacteria > Chloroflexota > Anaerolineae > Aggregatilineales > Phototrophicaceae > JAIOHN01. Next base: position 2,511 of record JAIOHN010000179.1, read on the forward strand.
GCGTCGATGTGTGGATGAACAACCCGCGCCGCCCCAAAGAAGCCAGCGGCACCAGCGGTATGAAGGTCATTTATAACGGTGGCCTCAATTGCAGCATCCTGGATGGCTGGTGGGCCGAGGGCTATGATCCGAGTGTTGGTTGGGCAATCGGCAACGGTGAAGAATATCCTGAGCATGAAGCCGAGCATCAGGATTATGTCGAGAGCCAGGCGCTGTATAACACGCTGGAAAAAGACATCATCCCCATGTTTTACAAACGAGGCCGGGATAATGTGCCGCGCGAGTGGATTGAAAAGGTCAAGAACTCGATGCGCACGCTGGCACCCTTCTTCAACACACACCGAATGCTGCAAGAGTACACGGAGAAATACTACATCCCGGTGTACCAGTCTTCGCTGGAAATGCGTGAGAACCAGATGAAGCAGGGCATAGAATTTACCGCCTGGCGTGCCAAAATCGAGAAAGCATGGCCGCAGATTGAAGTAAAAGCTGTGAACATCTCCGATCAGGAGATCAAAGTCGGCAAAGAGTTTGATGTCGAGGCCACGGTAAAACTGGGCAGCCTCACCCCAGAGGATGTCAAAGTGCAGCTTTACTTCGGCCAACTCAACACCCATGATCAAATCGGGGACGACGGTCAGGCGATTGATATGGTCAACGTCAACCCGAATGAAGATGGCTTGTACAAGTTCACCGCCAAAATGACCTATAACACCAGCGGTGAGCGTGGGCTGGCGGTGCGAGTCCTGCCTAAAAATCACTTCCTCTTTTCTGAGTTCCAGCCGGGCCTCATCACCTGGGCAAAGTAGCTACACAAACAACAGGGACACCGTACGGTGTCCCTGTAATTCCCAAATTCACGCACCAGATCAGCCGCGAAGCAAGCGGGGTAAATCGCGCCAGCGAGGCGTGTTACCTGCCAGCAGTGTTTGCACACGGAATAAACGGCCAGCCAGCCAGATCATACCTACAATCGTCAGCGCCAGCAGCCCCATACTGAGCGCGATCTGCCAGCCGGGAACCGATGAAATCAGCAGTCGCATGGTCATCGCCAGCGGCGATGTTACCGGAATCAGGCTGAGCGCGACACTCAAAGGTGCATCGGGCGTCTCGACAAAGATACTGATGAAATACAGCGGCACCACAGCTGGCAGCGTAAAAATCACTGCGAACTGCGGTCCCTCCTGCATGGAAGTAGACAACGCCCCGACAATGCCGTAAGCCGTGGCAAAGAACAGATAGGCCAGCACGAAATACACCAGCACCAGCGGGAGTACATCCAGCGGCAGGTAGATATTTGCCAGCACGGAGATCGAACTTAGCAGGTCAGCACTGGCAAAACGCAGTACCAGGATAAAAATCCCCAGCCAGACCAGCATTTGGAAGATGCCCATCAAGGCAAATGCCAGGATTTTTCCCGCCAGCAGCGATACCGGGCGCACGGTGGACAGCAAAATCTCGACCACCCGCGTCTCCTTCTCTTCGATCACGCCCTGCATCAGATAGCCATTGGTTACGAACAAGCCAAGCATCAGCGCTATGGCGAAGATATACACCAGGATGAAGCGCGTATCGAAGTTCTGCGGCCCCACATCGGCAGGCACATCCCGTTCAACATTCACCTCGGTCACGTTGGAGGGGTCCAGCAGGCGTTGGTAAAGCGGCTGGTCAATCCCCTGACTGAGCGTGCTCAGGATCAACTGGCGCACAGGGCCACCGTTGATTTTGTTGAGTGCCATAGACGGCATCACCAGCTGCACATCCCCGGTTTCCACATAATCCGAAGGGATGATGTAGTAAACATCAATATCACCCTGCTCAAGTGCGGCTTCAGCGTCCGCCTCGCTCGTATACTGCGTCATGACTTCCTGCAAATCATCGGGGATCGTGCCAAACAGACCGGTCTCATCGACATAGCCTGCCTGCTTTATGCCCTCAAAATCCACCGCGTTGGCGACTTCAGCAGCATCAGGGCCGCTATTGCTGAGGTTTGAAACGATCTGAATGCCAAAAAGCAGCACGATAGCGAGGATGGGGATGCCAAACGTCCCGAACAGATACCCTTTACGGCGGATGTTCCGCCCAAATTCGTAACGAAAGACTTCTAGGAGATGTCCGTTCATGCCACCTGCTCCTCATGATGCGCCGCAACGGTGCCGACATTCGCTTCATTTTGCCCGCGAATCACACGCCAGATCTGGCGTGGCGTGGCCCGTTGACCGTAAAGCAGCGACGACCAGCGGAAAACCCTTGCCGAAGCCCAGACCGCGAACACGGCTGATACCAGCAGAATGATCAGGCTGGCGATGAGTTCAATCGTCGGCACTGACCCCAGGCTGGACCGCAGCAGCACCGTCAGCGGCGCGGTAAAGGGAACCAGCGTCATAATGGTAATCAACAGGTTTTGCGGGTCTGTCAGGAAAAGGGCGAAAAAGAAAAATGGGATTACGCCGATGACCGTAACAAGACCAGCAATCTGCCGGCTTTCCTGTTCTGAGCCCGCACTGGCACCAATACCCGCCATAATGCCTGCATACAGGAAATAGGTGATCACAAAGTAAACCAGCGCCAGCAGAACCAAATCCAGCGGCAGCGTCACCCCTGCGAGAAATGGCGACTGTTGACCAACGGACAGCAGCACCACACCACCCACCAGCCAGATCGCCAGCTGGGTTAGGCCTAAAGTACCCAACCCGATGATCTTGCCTAGCAGCAGTTGGAATGGCGTCACACTGGTCACCAGGATTTCCATAATGCGGTTGGTCTTCTCTTCAGCCACACTTGACATCAGGTAAGTGCTGGTGGTTTGCATCGCCATGAAAAACACGATCGTGAAGATAATCGGCACCATGAACAGGCCCACAATCGCGTTTTCTGTCAACTCACGCCCACTATCACGGATGTGGACAGTCAGCTCAACAGGGTCCTGGAC
>JAIOHN010000180.1 GCA_019912985.1 Anaerolineae bacterium
GACTGTATTCATAAGTGGAAATTACACCGAGAACTCGCCCCAGTTCATTTCGATCCAATTGACTTTGCATATTAAGTCCCAGCATCTGCGCGATTTCGGTATAGGTTACTGTGGTTTCCTCGTGGGCTACCTGTTTGAGGAATTCATACACATCTTCATTCAGCCCATCTTCGGATGTAACTCGTATTTCCTCGTTCGCAATTGGATCATCGTTATATTTATCAGCCGTTGCGATTTCGTTCACGATTGTTTCGACAACAATCTCATGCTGGTCATCACCAGATAGGGGATACATCCAGATACTATGGGCGACTTCATATAGTTCTGCGCCCCGTTTGACGATATCTGCGGCAGACCAAATATCATCATTGCTATAACCTTGAAAATAGGCATTGAGGCGCAGTCTGCTTTGGCGTGCTATTTCAGGTCGTTTTGCCGAGAATGGGCCATTGCTGATGGCTGAATTGAGGTTTTGGGTAAGAAGAGTCAGATTGCCCAATGTATGCACGAGAGCTTCCTGATCGAGTGGCGGCCACGCACCTGCCAGAGGTGTTTGCGGATAGATATGCTCTATGCTGAGGCTACTTTTGATGTGTACTTGTTCCTGTTTGCCAGTCTCAAGTTGAAGATCAATCGCTTCAAGCAGCATCCGAACACGTACCTGGGTCAACCATTGATAGAGTGGATTCACCATCCATGCTCTGCCAAATTCTGCGTCATTCGGCCACCGGACATTATCACCTTTTAAATCAAGAAGAAGCTGACGGACGGTAGCCCGATCTACTTGTTCGGCTCGGCGAAGATTACGCAACAACGTCAGGAAAATACGGTTGTAATTCTTGGATGAAAGACGACACACCAATCGACGAACCAGATAAGACTCCAAATCAACGATAATACCTTCACGTTCACCAGCCGCTATTGGAGCCTCCCCGCCGAACAAAAACAGTAGGACAGGATAGACTGTGCTGGTATCCAGCATACTCAAACGGTGAACAAACAGATCCAAGCGAGATGGCTGTTGTGATAGTTGGAAAAAGCCCTTATACACTTGGCTATATTTATGAATAATCTGTAGACGCTTCTCAACTGAAAATGAATCGGGCAGCTCATTCCACCATCGACGATACTCTTGGAAGAGATGTGTGATCAGGAAGTCTCGCCCGGTCTGGAATACCAGAAAATGAAACATGAACAGGTCAATTCTAGGGCGGAAGAGCCGTCCTTGTCGCTCGTCTTCCTTCCAGAAACTCGCATCCCCCTCCTGATACTCATCAAAGTGCTGCCAGTAGTCCCGGTATAGGCGTTCCACATCTTCGCGGCGACGAGTAGCTTCTAGGAATACAAAATTGCGGATCAAGTCTGATGGTAGAAGCGGCTCGCCACGAGCATTCAGTGTCTCGAAGATAATTTGCGGATCATCTTTGTCTTCCAGTTCAATGACAACGATCTGCATAAACTTAGTGATAGCATCAATGAGAGAGTCAAGCCGCTGAAGTGAGCTGCTTGCATCTTGGAAACCATTGTCTTGTGTCTGATGGAGATATTCCCAAATCTTCGCGTGAAAAAACTGATATGCTTCTGCCAGTCGTGGTCTCTCGTAGTAACGCTGTGTGCGCGGAATGCGGGTTAAAGGATAAATCTCGTCAAGGCGCTGCGGCGCGCCTGAGTTCACAACAGTTTCAAAGACACGGCGATCTGCTGTTGTGGGCCACACCTTGTACTGCTCATATTGATCTTCCATGCGACAGTCATTCAAAGTAAGGCGATTGAGGATTTTGACCGTGCTTTCGTCCTCGTTCCTGGCAAGCACAATATCTCGAAATGCGGTGAGTATGATTTGAAGGGTTGTGAGGCGCTGCTGACCATCAATGATTTCGCGTGCAGCAACCTGTCTGCCAAATGTCTTGATCTCACTCAATACCGCCGCGCCGAGAAAATGAGTGCCGATATCGGTGCTATCCTCACGCAGATACAGTAACTCATCGGCTTTTGCTGAAATATCTTCCCACAGCGGTAGCCATTGTTTTTCTTCTGTCCAGACGTAAGGACGCTGGAACAGAGGTACAACGTAACGACGTTCTTTTTCGAAAAGTTCAAACACGGTCAGCGTAGATGGTTGCATGTATGCCTCGCACCTTAATAATTATGATATGAGCGATGTTGAAACGGATGTGTCTCCATCTGAAACCTCTAGAGACACCCATGTTTAATTTATTCTGTATTTGGAGCGCTGCTCACCTGGTCCGAAAACTTATTGCCAACCACACAGTAATTAACTGGATCGAATAAGTCATCCCAATGGCAACGTTCAACATGGGCAATATGACCTTCGGAAGCCATTCCTATTTGAAAATCGGGATCAGGCGTTTGCTCATTTGCCTTTGCGACAAGATGCACATCTCGACCCGGCAATCGCACATGGTAGTCTAAGAAACTTACCTCAAGAAAATGTATCTGCGCTGTCTCAAGCGTAGGTATCATATACATAATGTTGGGTTGTTCAGAGTAATGCACACTACATGTGCGAGCGGATAGAACCTTATCTGGTCTGTAGTCGAGGGAAGAATTCGTGCTACCGTCAAGAGAAGACAGGATATAGTTACGGACTAAATCCAAACTTTTGTGAAAGATATACCTGTATCCAAACGTGTAAAATGCATAAAGATAGGCGGAGGTCAGCCAACCCGCCTGGGCAAGGTGCCAATTTGCATCGTGTGGCAAAACATAGACATCGCAGCGAACCTGTTGTTCAGCATATTCTCGATACCTGCGATACTTTTCATTATATGTAAAAGCATTTCGGTGATCCCGGAAAGTCAATGATGCTGTCTTATCTCCTGTCGATTTGTAAAAAGCGCGTAATTGAAGCTCCTGATCACCATTCGAAGGACGAATTATGATACGGCGTTTTCGGGTTGGCGTTCCAGCTTCATCTCCCTGCCGAGCTATCTCAAATTCCTGCATCTCATGATCGCCTCGATAGCCAGCTTTGGAGTTACAGGACTCGCAGAGTAGAACATGCTGATGCTTTGCAACATCACTTTCTATTGTGTTGCGAATGAATTTCGGCCAAATGTGACCTAGATTGACCCGAAGGGGGTCAAGTGCCTCGTTGCGTGGAAACACAGTAAAGCAAATTGGGCAAACAAATACGTCTGCCGCCTCTGGACATACGCTACGGAGATTGTCGAGATGTCTGTTGAATAACGGTAATGGTTGTTCGTCGTCCATTCAATTGCCTCCCAAACCCTTGAAACCAACTCAACGTTTTAGTCGTCTCTTCACCTCAACGGTAAGTTCACCCGCTTTGCGAACCAAAGCCATGTGACGTTCACCCAAACGAAATGCAGTATCTCTCCACTGCTCGACCCGTTCTGACGGGGCATGTTTTTCCTTTTTCTCGATCCTAGAAAGATTGATGATCGCAACCTTTAGCTCAGAATATATGCCCTTATATTCATCCGTAATGTCATCCAACACAACATCAAGAATTGCAATACTACGGTCTCTTAAGTCCCAGTATTGTTCCATCATGGCGTCAAGCTGCGGCAAGTGATCAACCTCTGTGGTGTATGTAAATCTGTCACCCAATTTGACCGCTAGGGTAATAATATCATCAGCCAGTTGTCGCTGAATATCATCCCAACCTTCAGGCTTCACTTTTACGGCTGCAAGAATTTCATCGGTGTTCGCTCTAATAATGCTCAAATCAGATTGAATTGCTTCTGTTGATACTTCTACGAATCCTACATATCCCTTTAGATCGAGCGTACTTTTATCCATTTTGCTGGCTAGTTCGACCTGTCCTTGCAGGAGTTCTGTGGTCTGTTGCTTTGTGTCTTCCTCCAACTGCCTGATCAAAGCGTGATTTCCATCAAAACCCTCAAGCGTTATGTCTTTTAGGTTACTTATCTCAACTCCAACTGTGTTAAGCCCTTTATCCACAGTGTTGCCCAAGTCTTCAAATTTTTTTGTACTCTCTTGATGTTGTTCTGTTCCCTGCTTGCCGAGTTTTTGAAATCCTTGTGTGATTATTCGACGATTTTTCAGTATCTCTTGAGGTAAGCTACCAACTAATCGCTTGAATTCTCCATCTCGCTGGAGTCCAGCACCAGCAATCACCATCAGAATACCCAAACCAATATCGAGAAGTCCTATCGCTGGTTCATAGCGGTCAGTGCCTTGAACCTTAAGCAACCATGCAACAGTCAAGCCGACCTTCGCCAAAAAATACAAACCTGCTACTCCAAAGGCGGACCACCCAAGCCATCGGGGTAATTTAAGATTATCAAACATGTATTACGTCTCCCGATGCGCTACACTTGGATCAGCAGGCGACAGATCCAGCCATATCTGACACATGCTGATATCTGAGACGAAAATTACTCCCACCGTAAGCCATGCTTGTGCATGTACTCCTTTACAAGTCTTTCCAAAAGCTTGTTGCCAAACTTGTCCGATGAATCAGCCAAACTAATAAAACCTGTCTTAGCCTCTGTAGACGGAAAGGTTACACAGATTTTCAAGGGGTCGTAGTCGGATGATTTTACGAACCAAATTTGATCGACCTGTAATTCGTCTCTTGATATTTCATTCAGTTGGACGATAAATGACATAGTGAGGTATCGCACCAAACGATGCTGCATCTCATCTTTGAAGAATCTATTGCGACTATCTTCTTCACCAAGTTCAAGTTGATTTCTCGCTGCTTCAGCGGTGATAGGTTTACCTTCCTCAACAGATTGAGCAAAGCCCCTATTCCACAGAGCGCCAAACCAATTAAGTTTCTGTACCTCGTTCCAGTTTTTCCGTTCTTCTGGTTTCTCAAACAAGTTATTTGGAGCGTTGAATGCCACAAAATAGCCAATGAAGCCAGTAGAATAAGTAATTGACATCGAGTTTTATTCTCCTCTCCCATGTACCAGACGCACATCCGCAGGCGGCGGATTAAGTCGGCTCTATCAAATATTCTTTTTTCTTAGAAGTTGTGAAATTTTCTGACTGTATTCAATGATCTTGTCGCAGTCATCATTGATTTTCTTGATGTCGTCCTTTGTATTAATCAGAAGATTATTCAGATGGGCAACGGCGTTTCTGATGGTATTGAATTTCAAGACGTTGGCATGATCTCTCTTGATGAAACCCAAACGATCCCAAAGATCGTCATGTCTTTTGATGATTTCAACCAGATCAAACAGGTATATGTAGCGAATTAGCGGTAATTCCAGATCTTCGGAGCGCTCCTGATTGCGAGTGTTCCGTGCTTTTTCAATACTTTTTTCAGAAAGATAACGGTTGAGTGCTTCGTCCGTTTCTCCAATTTCTTGCCGAATCAACTCTGTGAGTAACGTTTCATAGTGAGCAACGAGTAGATATACACTTGCTCGTGAAGGAATGCGATTGAGGTCAGCGGGAGATACCATCCCCATAATTTTGCTCGAACTGAGTACGAAGAAGTTGCGCATATCATCTTCAGCAAACAATTCCAGAAGATGCAAAATCGGGGTATCCGCTGCAATTAGCCAATCCGATGTTAACGGCATAATTTTTCTGTCACCGGATTTCAAGGAATTGATGGTCATGACCCCTTTGAAAAGCCCATTTTCTTTGACGGGAAAGTAAGTGTAACCTTCCTTTTCGCCCTGTTTTAGCAATTCAGTTTCATCACATCCCTGTATCCAGTAATCAAATGCAGATTCTGGTGTTGCGATTTCGCGGACTGTATAGCCTATTTGACGGCTTATCGTTTGTTCTGTATGCATCGGATTCAATTTCTACTATTCTCCATGCGCCACGCTTGGATCAGCAGGCGGCGGATTGAGCCATGTCTGCCACTGGCTGACATCGGGGACGGCATACGTCGCGGACTCGTCCTTTGGCGCAGGGACGTGCATGGATGGCAGCGCCGCCATCTGATCGTACATCTCCAGAATGATGCGCTTGGTCACATACTCGCCACCTTCGCCGTTTTCGTCGGACGTGCGGGCGATGTCCTTGCGCTTGACGATGGGGAACGTCTCCATGATGTAATCCACGTCGTCGCGCTGAATCTGGTACAGATGGAAATAGAGCGCGTCGAGTTCACAGCGCATGAGGAAGCGCCGTTCCTCGTCCCAGATGAACGGCGCACCGTGATAACCGACATCCTGCGCGAAGGGCCGCAAATCCCATGCTGTGTAGATGAGTTCTAGCGCCCGGGGAGCGATAAAATCCAAGTATGAGGGCATGTACGTATATGGTGGGATAACGGGGAACTGTTTGACTAGGTAGAAATTAAGGGATGCTCCGCTGACTTTTTGCCGAACCACAAAATCAACGACGAACGCTATAAGATTCGCTAAGAATGCACATTGCATCAACGATGTACTCTTATGCAAGAAACGGTCATATTGATTCGAATCTGAGCTGGGGTTGACGAACAACATTGGCAATTTATTGCTAACAGCAGATCGAGGGAACAAGGTAGCAATAAGTGTATGCTCATCAGAGGTCCGCGATATATCCCTAAAGCCAATCATGTACTGAGTATCGTCGAGCCTTTCCGAAACATAGGATTCATTCACCCAATATCGGGGCATCGCAACTGCGAATGGATTATTGAGTTGGTCTTTGCGAAAATCACCTATAACGCCATCAATATTATTGGATGCCCATCGATGAGTGTACTGATGTATCATTCTCGCTTCGTACAATGGCAAATAAGCTGTGGAATCAAGTGTGAAAATATTCCCTTGAAGCGCACACCCCTTTTGTTGGAGTTCCTCGTAGCTTTGGAATTTATCTGCATCATTTGTCATATGGAACATAGTTGAAAACGTTACACCCCAAGGATTGCCAGCATCCTGATTTTCATCAAATAGAACAGGAATTTGGCGATAGATACCTTTGGTAATTTCAGCATCTCGATTTTGCTTGAATATAGGGGCTGTAAGCGTATTCGGATTTATCAAACGAATTTCTTCACTGGAGAGAGAGAAGATTTTGTCTTTGTCAGTAATGTCAGCGGGAGAGTAAAGATAAAAGGCGTAAAGAGATGCTTCACCAAGCGCCTGTCCAGAAAGTGTTAATAGGCAAAACTCCCCTTTATTATCTGT
>JAIOHN010000181.1 GCA_019912985.1 Anaerolineae bacterium
CATGTTTGCTGAGAAGGAATGTAACTTTCAACCCTGTGTGGTTTCGCTGGAAGCCCTCGTGCCCGACGAGAACTTCAACCCATCACATTTTTCGAAGGCATCCGCTCTGAGCGTCAGGGGAGGAAATGGACTTCGGCATTATCGGCACCTTTTTTGGCGAGCGTGTCTACATTATTGAAGTCACCAACCAGGGCTTCAGCTCCAGCCTTAATCCCGAAAACGCCACATATGATCTGGAGCTGCTGGATGCGGCCAAGCTCCAATAACGCTTAGTCCACATGGGTATAGGTTTGCGGCTGTAACTCGGTGTTGGGTGACCAGTTGCCCGCTTCATCCACCGCCCACACCGCAAACTCGTACACACTTCCGCTTTCTCCGTTAAATTCGGCGCTGGTGGCATTGGTTTCCTGCCAGGGCTGCCAGTCGCCGCCGTTCACCCGCACCCACACAATGTAACTTGCAATCGCTGCACTGCCCTGCGCGCTCCAGGTGACAGTGAACATCTCTGGGCTGTTCGCTGGCAGCGGCTGCATGGCTGTCACCGGCAGGCCGCTCGCAAGGATCGGGTCTACCATTGTAGTGGGCAGCAGTGGCGGGGCTGTCACCACCGGGCCGGGCGTGATCAATACTGGCGCGCTGGTCGGATAAACCGGGGCGGCAAATGGCACCAGTGCCGGGTTGTACTGCATGGTGGCGGCTGGTGCGACCCCTTCACCACGCCCTGTACGCTCGACAATCAATACCGGCGCGCCACCGATGGCCGCGCCATCGCCTGCATAGAGATAGGGAAAATCATCGGCAGTGGCGGCTGCCAGGCTGATGGTAAACGCGTCTTCTTCCGCCACTAAGTCCGTTTCGCTGCCATCCATTGCGTATAATCGGGCCGTCTGCACCACTGCTGGAATCTGAATGGTCGTGGCTCGCAGCGTGCGACTCCAGGCAATCGTAATGTGCTGGCCGGACTGCTGGAAGGTCGTCACCACGGCGCTGCCCTCATATTCAAGTGGGCCAACTGTAAAAGGGACATTGCCAAAGGTCTGTGCCAGCAGCCGGTATGCGAAGGCCGCCGGGCGCGGTGTGCCGGGGAATGGATGCTGCCGAAAGCAGGCGGAATCCGCCAGATTGCGAAACAGACCATGCGCATCTCCGGCGCAAGCACCGCCGCTGCATAAGCCGCCATCATTGGGCGGAAAATCGGTGCCGGAGGCTTGATTGCCGCAGTCATCGTAAAGCTGGTGAAAGATGACGACATCCGCGCCTTCCGCCCAGGCATAAGCCGCGCTCTGGATGACAAAAGCGGCCTGCTGCTGCTGAGTCGCCCGCAGATTACGCGCGCCAGGATCACTGGCTGCCCAGGTGGGGCCGGGATAGTCATCCCACACTGGCACACCATTTTCATTGAGCCACACCGGACGTGTCAGCCCATAGCGCGACAGGTTTTCACGAACGCGCTTCACCACCTCACCGCTGCGGCGGGCATAAGTGTAGTTATGCACCGCCACCTGATCCATATACCAGTCATTCGCCTCGCGCGCACTGTCGTTGGCGATCACTTCCAGCGCTCGCGCCAGCCAATCATTGGTCTCCGGGTTGTTGTAAGCCAGCCCGCCAAACATCACCTCGGCGTCAGGGTCGGCATGGTGTGCGGCCAGATACGTCACTTTCAACAGCCGCACATAATCTTGCAGCGAGCCGCGCCAGAACATCGCCAAATCCGGCTCGTTCCACGCCTCCCAGACGCGAATACCACGCTGCGGCGGCCAGTTGAGCTGCGTCGCCAGCGTGCCACCCGGTTTATAGCGGTTGACCGCCTGATAAACATAATTCGCCCAGGGGTTGGTCGCATTAACAGATTTACCAGGACCGGGCGTATCACTGCCATCGGAAAAAACCGGGGCATCCAGGCCGCCGATCGTGCCACCCTGTTGGTGAAATGAGGGGCGGCCCATCAAAATCGCGTTGATCAGGAAACCGTGCTGCACATCGGCGCTGACCAGCTGGTCATAGGCGCTCCAGTTAAAAACGGCAGGGCTGGTCTCGATACGCTCCCAGTACATCGGCCAGCGTGTCCAGCCCGCGCCCAGCAGCAGCGCCTGCTGATAACGTTTCTCGCTGATGGGATGTTCCACGGAATTGACAAAGGTTACGCCCAGGCGCGCCGCCCGCACAAACGTGCCGGGAGCGGTTGTGGGCAGCGGCTGCTGGGCCATGAGACTGACCTGCTGCCACAGCAGGAGCAAGGTTGCGAGAAGCAGAAATCGTCGACGCATTTACGGCTGCCAGATGGGATAAATATCGTAAGCGCCATCATGGGTCAGGCGCTCAGTCTGGCAGCTTGCAGCATCGACCTGAAGATGATCACCATCCAGGTGAATGCAGGTGGTATCCACGACATACAGATCACGGTTGTTGGCCTGCTCCGATGAAAACGCAATCCAGGCCCCGTCCGGCGACCACGACAGACCACGCGCGATCGACATGCCATCGGTCAGCGGCTGTGCGGCACAGTTCACCCGCAGCAGGCTGGCACACTCCGCCCGCATGACATATACCTGCCAGCCCTGATCACGGTTGGAGATAAACGCGATCAGGCGGCCATCGGGCGACCATGTCGGCCAGAAGCTGTAAGTCTCAGCCCGGGTGAGCTGGCGCAGATTTTCGCCATTTTCATTGACCGTATAAATCTGCCATGAGCTTTCCAATTTCCAGTTCGAGACAAACACCAGCCACTGCCCATCCGGCGACCACTGCGGCGAGGCGTCATCAATTTCCACATTGGAGAGCAGTCGCGTGGGCTCATCACAGGGCAGCAGGCCGCAGGTCATATCCAGTACGTAAAGTTCATCATCACCTGTTGAACGGTCACCAAATACCAGTTGGCTGCCATCTTCCGACCACGACAGACCGGTGGTCGTCGTCACCTGCCGGTTGAGCAGGCGCTGCGTCCGGCCTGTGTAAATCTCAGTGATGTAGAGGCCGGGGCGCGTCCCACGGTTGGACCAGAACACCAGCCGCGTGCCATCGGGCGACCATACCGGGTAATCATCCTGAGCAGGATTTTTCGTGAGGTTGTAAAAGAGGTTGTGCGTGCTATCCAGCAGGTAGATCTCCTGGTTGCCATCGCGGTTGGAGACAAAAGCCAGTGACGCCATCTGCTGCACTGGCAGCGCGCTCGCCAGGTAGATCGCCAACGTCAACAGCGGCACCGGCCACAGCCAATGCCCTAACAGCGACCCCATTCCCCAATCAGTGATGCTTTCCCGGTAAATCATCCCACACCACAGCGCGAATCGGGGCGGGCAGCGTATAGCCCTGCTCGGTTAATTGGGTTTTCACCCGACGCAGCACGCGATCACGCACAGCCTGCATATCGCGCCAGATGGGGGTTGTCCACCAGCGTATACGGATCACCACGGCGGTCTCGTTCATGCTGACCAGCAATGTATCCGGCGGCGGATCAACCAGCACGCCTTCAGTTTCCTTGAGTACCGACAGCATCAGTTCCTGCGCAGCGACCGCATCATCCTCATAGATCAACTGCACATCAAACTCCGACCGGCGCACGCGATAGGCCGTGTTGACTGTGAAACCTACTGTGTAAAGATCGCCATTCGGGATCACCACCCGCCGGTTATCATAAGTGGTGATATAGGTGAAGCTGGTTTTAATCTCCTCCACCGTGCCTTCAAAGGCCCCCACTGTGATCTGGTCGCCCATCGAAAACGGCTCATTAAGCAGCAACAGGATGCCCGCCACCATGTCCTGCAAAAAATCGCGGAAGGCGAAGCCAATCGCGACACTGGCGATACCCACCAATCCGATCAACTGGGAAGGTTCAAACGAAGGCAGCGCGATAGTCAGGCTCACCAGCAAGCCGCTGACGATCACGCCTGCCTGCGCCAGACGCCCGAGCAGCAGGCTGACATTCAGCTTACGCCGACCGCGACGCAAGAAGAGGATGACCGAGCGCTTGACGAAGCCCGACAGCAGGTAAATGATGACGATGACTATCAGGGCGACGATGACGCGCGGAATCGCCACCAAAAGATCGACCAGCAGCACGTAGAGTCGGTCTACAACGTCGGACATTTTAGCGCCTGATTACCGTAATCGAATGATGGTAAAGCACGATCACCCGCTGCGGTGGCACTGTTTCAGAAGGTTGAATCTTGGCTTGAGTGCGCCCACGTGATGCCAGCAGACGTTTCACCAGCTTGCCTGCGCTCCAGGTGAGCGCCACGGCAGCACCAGTCGCCACGACCGGGGCGAGTTGACGGACGGAGTGGGTTTGCAGCGCGCGTGGCGTGCTTTTCGCCAGCGCCCGAGAGACGACCATCGCTTTATCTTCTGCCATTCCATCAATCCCTTACTTCATTACCTGGAACTGGTTGACGACGCGAATTCCACATCACCTGATACTGTTTATCCCAATACTCAAACCAATACTGCGATTGATGCCGTTCAATGACGACATGCATCCGCTCGGTAATCAACTCGTTCTGGTAGCCGTACAGCTCGATAATCATCCGCCCGTTTTTGCCGTCGGGGTCCACCACAATCAGACTGAAGCCGGGGCTGTAGGGCAGATAACCGTAATCGACCCGATCAGGTGCCCAGGCTTGCATCGACTTGAGGATACGCTCCGACGATTTGATGTCATCGGCCAGATCATAGACCTTATCAAGCTGCTGATACAGCACTTTCATGCCGATGTCGGAGTTGAGATCCTGGAGCAGCACCCGAACTGAGCCGCCTTTATCCAGCACTTCGGTCTTAATATCCGCGGCATTGCGCAGCACGTTGACCGCTGAGGGTCCGTAAATCCACAATTCCTGGGCATTGGCGATAAACTCGCGAAAAGGACCGTAGCTCTGGCGGTCGAGCAGCACTGCATCCAGATCAGGAATGGTTTCTTCGGGGCGGGTGGATTGAAATACAAGCAGTGCCAACGCCGCCAGAACGGTCGCAAATTTAACCGACTCTGGCACCACATCATCAACTACCCCGATCACCGCCAGGACGATGGCGACCAGGGTGACCACATAAGATTCGATATTGCGTCCTTCAGCAATATCAGAACCGATACGTTTGACAAGTCGTGTCAGGCCGTGCATGTCACCTACCTTTTGAAGCTGTTGAAGTACTGGTCAAATGCCTGGCAGAGTTCCGGCGCGGTCGCCGCATAGACATAGGAGATATTTTCACCATTCACAACGGTCGTGCCAGAGCCACCGCATGGCTCTACTTCTGCTGACTGGGCGGAGAACGCATCGCCAGCACCGCCGACCGCGCAGTTCAGGAAATTATTGACGAGCCGGTCCTGGTTGATGACACCCACGGCACCCAAGCGAGGAATTTCCCCTTGCAACACGGTCGAAATATCCGACTGAGTATAGACGCTGGCCGCAACCGCGCCCACATTCTCGTAACACTGCAACATGCGGTCAATCTGTGCGATGGCGGCGGACGTCAGGAGATTGCCGGTAATCGCGGAAGCGCCCACGCCGACCGTGGTCAGCGCATCAGTGACACTACGGGCATTGGTGCGCGTATAACCCGCGACATTCGGCAGCAGCGTGCTGGCCGAGCTTGGATCGCTGATGGTGTCACCCGTTGGGCCAAAATTTAAGGAGCAGCCTGCCAGGATAAAAAAGCAGATCAGTACCCCGGTAATTTTCTTCATCATGCTTGTGATGTCCTCTCGTATTCACGGTAAGGGAACTACAAACGATCTAACAATACAGATGATCGATTCCATTATACAGAATTTACGAGACGGTGTTTTCATCCGGTGCATCTGTTTCCGAGGCAGCTTTCTGGCGATCTCTAATCCAACTCTCAAGCAGGATAGTGATCACACCCAGGACAAGCGCATGGTCGGCAATGTTGGAGACATTCGATATCAAGCCGGGAATCTGGTAATGGATAAAGTCCGTCACCACACCGCGCTGAATACGATCCAGGCCATTCCCCAACGCACCTGCGCAGATCATACCAATGGCGACACGCGACACCCAGGTTTCCACACGTGGGTAAAAATAGGCCATCGCTACTGCCACCACCACGGCGACAATCACGAAAAAGCCCCTGGCTTCAGGCAGAAAGCCGAAGGCTGCACCGAGGTTTTCGGTATGGGTGATCTGGAAAAACGGTGCCAGGGCGGGAATTGGCTGTATTGTCTCATACAGGGCCAGATGATCAATCACCGCCAGCTTGGTCCATTGATCGAGCGCCAACAAACCCAGGACAACCACCAAAAGGACAATCCACTTACGCAACATGCTCACTCCGTCACAGCAAAACCAGGCTCGATTGTATAACCGAACCTGGCAAACAAAAAGCCGCTGTAAAGAGCGGCTTTTAAATTTCGGAAGTGTAGTTAAGGTCAGGCTTTGACCGGGCAGGTGCTGAGGCCAAACAGCCGGTAAAGCGGACAAAAACCAACCAGAGCGGTGCCAATCGGGATAATCGCGACCAGCGCCAGCGGCCAGACCTGAAGATAGGCTGCGGCGACGATAATCACAATACCCAGGATGATGCGGACGATACGGTCAGTGTTGCCAACGTTACGGGACATGGTGTGCTCCTTCTAAACATCACTATGACTTCTTCTTGTCTATTGGATGCACACCCACGCAAAAGGTTACAACGAATCCTCGTTTTTGGTGACCGGATTTTTCTTCGCCTGGAATGCCGCCTCGATCTGCGCATAAAGCGCGCGCCCACGCTCCGCCGGGATGCTGCGTTTTTGCTCCTGCTCCCGATACAGCAAAATCATCTTCTGGGTCGAATCCAACACCACACTACAATTGTGACAGGTGCTCAAATGCTCACGTGCCGCCGCCGTCAGTTCTTCGCTGAGGTTATTGTCAATATAGTCCGATAGATACTCGATTAGTTCTTCGCATTTCATGATTGCATCCTCTGGACATATTCCTCAAAGTAGATGGATAACTGTTCTCGCAGCGCCAACCGCGCCCGGTGCAGCCGCACTTTCACCAGCGACTCGCTGATCCCAAGGATTTCAGCGGTTTCACGGGTGGAAAGTTCCTCCACATCGCGCAGTGTAAACACCGCGCGTAAATCCGGCTTCAGGCTGGCAACCGCACGCTCCATCTCGGTTTGGGCTTCCTGACTCTCCGTAACCGCTTCCGGCACGGTCTGCCAATCGACCAGACTGGCGGGCATGAAAACGTCTTCATCATCCACGTCATCCAGCGCCAGCTCCGGCTTGACCCGCCGCAAGCGCATCATGGACTCATTATACGCCACACGGTAAAGCCATGTGCCCAGTTTTGAACGTCCCTCAAATCCGTCGATATGCGTAATTAGTGACAAAAAAGTGTTTTGCACGACTCCATCCGCCTGCTGTTCATCATGCAGCAAGCTCACTGCCAGCCGGTAGAGCTTATCCGAATAGTGTTCAAATAGCTGAGCCAATGCAGCCGGGTCCTGCGCTTTGAGCGCGGAGACAAGCGCACGTTCATCCATCATGACATCCTCTGAGCGTTAAAGGCTTTCCGAGCATTTACGCTCATTATTCAGCCTTTAGATGCACAACCCCAGTAAAAAGTTACGATATTCTCGGTTATCGCGGCGCTTCGTCACGCGTCAGGCGGTAAATTTGCACGTCGCCCTCGCTCAAGCGTGTATCGGCAGTAAAGCCTGCCGCTTCCAGCCGGTCAAGCAGATCGGATTCAGAAGCTAGCAGCACAGCCCACACCACGGGCGCGGGTTCCAGTGCGGTCACGGCACGCTCAAGCGATTCTGGGGTTTGCTCGCGCCAGCCGAGATCGAGAATGATGCCCTGGTGGGCTGCATCCAGGTAATAGTGGAGTGGCTCACGCGGGGGAACCAGTGATACAGCAGGCTCCGTTGGCTGGCGCAGGCGGCTAAAAGTCTGCATCATGCCACCCCAATCTGGTGTTGGCGGCAGCAGCGCCAGGGCTGCGATCCACTGCGCCACCACAAGCACCAGTAATGCGATCCACCGAAGCCGAGTCAGCCGCTGAAACCCAGCCGCCAACAGCAGCGCCAGCAGCGGCATCACCAGCAGCAGCGGATTGGCCTGACGCGCAAAAATCACAAAAAAGATGCTGGTCGCCAGCAAAACCAGTGCGATCATGCCGCCAGCAGCGCCCACCCAGCGAGAGGCCAGCGCCTTCGTCAGGGCCAGCAGCAGCAGCGCCACCAGCGCTGAGAGCAGCCGCAAGCTGAACACCGAAACACCCACGAGCTGCGTCCAGGCATCCAGCGGCAGGATATACAGCGGCGATTGACCGGATTCACGGGCGCGGCTCAGGGCTTGCGTCAGACTGCTTTGGGCCTGCCGCAAAAATTGCGATAGGCTGTCCGGTGGACGTTGGCTATCCTGCACCGCCCACAGCGCGTCTGCCTCCGCTGCCGAAAGCCCAGGCTGTAACAGCCCTATCAATCCAAAGGCTACCAACAGAATGGCGGCGGCAGTTAGACGTCGCGCGGCTTGCGATACAGCCACCAGTATGGCCTTTGTGGGTAAATCGGCTTCAGAACGTCATCCCATAGGAAATCAGCTGGCTGTCCCGCCACACTGCTCAAGCGGCTGTCGGTCTGATTGACCTTTGAACGCAGCTCTGCACTCTCCACATTCATCTCCGCCAGCGTGCGCAAAATCTCCTCCGTGATCGTCCGACGCAGTGCTTCTGGCCTGTAGGCGCTGCTGGCAAGCCGTGGATTTTCGCTGGCTTCCTGGAAAAACGCACGCATGGCATCCAGCCGCGAGTTGGCTTCGCGCACCAGCTTTTGCTCATAATGCACATGCCACTCGCGCGTCACCTCCTCAAACCGGCTGAGCAAACTCTCGAGACGCGTTTTTTGCGCAGGGGTCAGGCTCTCTTCTAAAGCCTGAAGCCGACGCAGGCGCATCAACAG
>JAIOHN010000182.1 GCA_019912985.1 Anaerolineae bacterium
AGATCGAGCTGAATACATTTGACAGCCCGTACTGCCGCGTGACCGTCCGCGACACGTATGGGCGCTGTGCCTGGTCGAACCCAATCTGGTTCTAAATTCCTTCACCATCCGATACCCTCGGATACTTTATACTGAAGAGGGTCAAAGCTATTCGGGGGTATCACAAATCACATGCAGCAAACTCTGAGCATCCAGTCGCGCAGCCGTATAAACTATCGCCCATTCATCTGGCTGTTCGTTGTAAGTTTTATACTGATGCTCCCGCTTCTATTGCAACCCACTTTCCATCGCGGCGCGGACATCGAAACACATATCTACAACACAACCCTCTTTGGCAGAGAGTTCACCGATGGTGTTATCTATCCACGCTGGCTGGGCGATCTTTACTGGGGTTACGGCTCCCCCAGTGGGATGCTCTCCAAAGTCACTACTTATTATGCTTCGGGTTTACTGACAGTACTGGGCCTATCGCCCATTGTGGCACTTAAAATTGTGATATGGGCAACCTTGTTTGGCTCCGGCTGTGCAATGTACTGGCTTGCCATGCCCTATCTGCCACCAACAGCAACTTTGACTGCGGCGATCTTCTACCAGTTGGCCCCTTATGCGATGATTGACCTCTACAGTCGCATGGCCCTGCCGGAGTATATGTCGTTCCTGTGGCTGCCCCTGCTGTTTGGCCTTTTGATCAATTGTATAGAACGAAAATCCCTGCTTTACCCTGTTTTATTTGCGATTTGCTTCACAGCCCAGATGCTGACCCATTTCCTCATCGCCTACTTGACCGGGCTGACACTGGCCCTGCTCGGATTGTACCAACTATGGCGCGTCCGCGAGAACCTACGTGGGCCGCTGCTGCGTGTCGTGCTTGCTGGCTTACTGACCCTGGGCCTTTCGGCATTTTATGTGCTGCCGCTGTTGGTAGAAAATCAGTTTTTGAACGTCCAGTGGTTTACACAGGGCATCCTCTGGGGGGATTATCGCAACAACTTCCTGCTCAACGCCAGCGCCTACAATGGCACTGATTTTGAAGCAGTCAGCATCGAAAACACCATTATTGGCATAAGCGCTTTGTTTGGCATCGGCGTAGCAGTGATCGTCGCGTTTGCCAATCTATGCTATCCGCATCACCATCCATCCAGGCAGCGCAACATGGCACTGGTGATGCTGGTCGTCTTCGCTGTGGCAACATTTATGTCATTCAGCCTGGCGCAACCGCTTTACCGGGTCATCCCCCAGCTTAATCTGCTTCAGTTCCCCTGGCGCTGGCAGACAATCGCCACTGTTGCGGTCGCTTATCTTGTGGGTGAAGGCATCACCTGGCTTAAAGATATGCCCAGGCGGAAAACACTCAAGTTCGCCACCCAAATTTTGATCGCACTCCTGATCCTCCAGGCGTTCTACAGCATATTTATCATTTACATCAATATATCTGGCCGTGGTCCAATCAAGGAGGAGAATCTTCAGGAGGTATTGGGGCAGCGCCCCATCGAGAATTCTTTTGTGTTCCGCACATTTTTGCCGCGTTGGGCCGCTGAGGTCGATTTCGCGACCCTGCCACGTCCCAATCCGCAGGTAACAAGCGAAAACCCCGCCGACATAAACATTGAGATATGGCGCTCCCCACGGCGAGTGTTCACGGTGCAGTCGGAGAGCGCCAACACCATCACGCTGCACACCTTCTGGTTTCCAGGTTGGCAAATTACGGTCAACGGGGAAGCCATCACGCCCGATATTCAGCCACAAACTGGCCTGATGCAAATCCCACTGCCCGCAGGGGAATCAAATATCATGGCAATCTTTGGCGATACGCCTATCCGTTCGGCGGGCAAAGTCATATCGCTGCTGACACTATTGGGAGTAATCGTCATCGGGGCCTATTCGCTGCGAACAGCTCAACGACAAACGGCCTAAACATGGGCGTTGCGGTCGTATCCGGCCAGGTCTCGGATCAAGGGGAGGTAGTTCTCGGCTTCAGTGCGCCCGGCAACCAGCGGGCCGTCAATATCCTTAAAATCCAGCGAACTATAAGCGCCGACATCAGGCCGCAGCAACACATCCGGCGGATGCAATGACAGCCGCTTGGCGTGAAGATGCCACATCATGATTCGCACTGAGCGCCAGATCGCCGAGACCATACTTGGTGACGCCGTCGACCCCAGGATATTGAACGGCAAATCCACGCCCATAATTGCCGAGAGTGGGTCACTCCAATCATCCTGTTCAAGCTGCGGATAAATATCAACCGCAATAACATGCGCGACACCCCAGTCAAAGGCCACACCGGTACACAGACTATCGATCACACCACCATCAGCGAGCTGCATCCCGTCCATCTCCACCGGAGGGAATACACCCGGCACGGCGCTGCTGGCAAGTACGGCTGGAAGCAAGGGGCCGCTTTGCAGTGCCACCTCGCGCCCGGTCAGCATATCGACCGCCATAACAATCATGGGAATCTTGAGATCCGCAAATGTTTTGCCACCCAGATGCGCGGAGAGTTGATCATCGATCATCCGCTGGCGCGCCCGTGAACTAAATAAATTCACGGTGAAAATGCTGTTTCCGCGCCAATTCGACATCTCCGCGATGATCTGCTTAGGCGAGAGGCCAAGCGCAAACAGCGACCCCACGATAGCACCCATACTGGTGCCAACGATCAGGTCAATCGGAATCTGTTCGCGGACCAGCACTTCCAGTACCCCGGCATGAGCAATCCCGCGACTGCCACCGCCGCCAAGCACCAGACCTATCCCGGATCGTGTGTCATTCATTCTTACCTCGCTTATGGATAGTGTCCATCAGCCACCACGATTTTAACATTACTCCGGGGAATGAAGCGAAAAGGGGCGTGAGACACGCCCCTGTAGACTTCACTTATTTACGCAGGCAGCAGCCGCAGTGTGATGATCTCAAATGGGCGCACCTGGAGCGACAGGCTCTTGCCATCGCTGCCGACATCGACTGCTGAATCATTTACTTCCAACAGATTGGTACGCCACGCGGTTTTAAGTGGGAACCCGGTGGTCAACGTAACCGGGCCGCGCCGCCGCTGACTCTCGTACATGCGGATGATGATACCGTCGCCATCCTCTGCCCGCTTCACGGTTTCGATAACCATACTTGGCTGGTCGAAGGTGAACAGGCTTGCCAGCTCTGAAGCCTTGCTGCTCGACTTGGAGAACCGGTCGCCGCTGGTCGCGATCAGGGGATCGTTGAATCCGTAAGCGTGAGCAATCGTCGTTTCGTTCCAGCCGCCGCTGTGTGGCAGCAAACTGTAAGCAAAACGATGCTGTCCCTGGTCAGCTTCAGGATCGGGACTTGTAGGACTGCGCAGCAGGCTGATTCGCATCGTGTTTTCCTGCACATCATGACCATACTTGCAGTCATTGAGCAGGCTCACACCGTAATTCCCCTCACTCAGGTCAACCCATTTCTGTGCGCAGGTCTCGAACCGTGCCCAATCCCAACTGGTGTTGCGATGTGTCGGGCGCTGAACATTGCCCCACTGGATTTCATATGTCGCCTGTGGTGTCAGCACTTCCACCGGGAAAGCAACTTTCAGAAGGATGTGACGCTCACGCCAGTCAATATCTGTGCTGAAATCGAGCTGGCGGCTGTTGTAACGCAGCGAAATGCGCTGGGTATAGTCGCTGTTGAGGATGCGCCGCTTCAGTTCCAGCGTGACGCGCAGCGGCCCCTGTTCCACCACCTGCACCGATTCCGCCGGTTCGCTCAGCCACATCTTATCATCAAAGAAAATATCGACATCTCAGGCATCCCAGTTCATCGGGCGATCTTCAAACGCCTGGAACTGATTGGCGACAGCACCTTCCGGCAGCACTTCACGCCCATCCACCTTATCGTAAATGCGGATAATATCACCTGCGTCGTTCAACTCTACCCGCAGGTAAACATTCTCCAGTAGATTGTTGGTGACGATCAGGCCGGTTTCGGGGATGGTGGTATCTCCGTCGGAAATCATCAACGCGTTCACACTGTACGGCGGCAGTTCTCCGGCAGCGACCAGTGTCCCGTTTTCCGTAGATTGAGTAATCACGGTGCTGCCATCGGGGCGATGCATCCGCTTGCGCGGGTTCAACTGACCAGACCACAGCGCCAGGTCATGCCGCAGGAATGAGGTTGGATTGATGACCAGCACATCGGCCTCAATATTGCGGTTAATGATCGCCAGTGCGTCATCACGAGCACTACATGCCAGGTTGGTAATCTGCTCGTACTGCATCTTCGAATCACGATACACATCGGTGATGCTGCTGCCAGGGATGATGTCGTGGAATTGATTCAGGCACACCAGTTCCCAGGCTTTGTTGATATTGGCGGTCGGATATTTGTAGTCATCATCCAGCAGCATGGCGACAGTTGCCAGGAATTCTGCATCATGCAGCAGAAATTCGCTCTTCCGATTAGCACGCTTGTTGCGGCTCTGTGTGGTATAGGTGCCGCGATGCAATTCCAGATACAGCTCGCCATTCCACACAGGCAGCTCATCGCCGACTTTGGCTTCGACTTCACGGAAGAACTCGCCCACATGCCGCTGGTGAACACGCGGCGTCGCCGGAAATTCAGTCATCTCATGTAGATTTTCCAGCATTTCGCGCGTAGGACCACCACCACCATCGCCATAACCAAAGGCCATCAGCAAATCTGCTTTCAGCTCCTTTTGCTGGAAATTCACCCATGTTCCCATTGTTTCGGTCGGGTCAGCGGCTGAGTTATAAGTCGCGGCATGGGGACTCTGGGGGTCTTTGGTCGTGCTGAAATGCGTCAGCACCTGCGTGCCATCCACGCCCTGCCACCAGAATGTATCATACGGCAGGCGATTGTACTGGCTCCAACCAATTTTGATCGTGAAGAAATAATCCAGCCCAGCCTGTTTGATCAACTGCGGCAGCGCCCAGGCATAGCCAAACACATCCGGCAGCCACAGCACAGGCGATTCAACATCTTTGCCAAAGTATTTCTGGAAGAAGGAACGTCCCAACAGGAACTGGCGCGCCAACGACTCCGCACCCGAGAGGTTGCAATCCGCTTCCACCCACATACCGCCGATCAGCTCCCAGCGGCCCTCTGCGACTCGCGATTTAATCCCCTCAAACAGATCAGGATAATCCTCGCGCACGTAGTCATAAAGCTGAGGCTGGCTCTGGGTAAAGTGGTAATCAGGGAACTGCTCCATCAGACGCAGCACATTGTAGAATGTACGCCCAGCCTTACGCCGCGTTTGCCCCAGCGTCCACAGCCACGCCACATCAATGTGCGCATGACCAGTGGCGGAAATCCACACATCCATCGGCGGCCCCGCCTGCTCAATCCCACGCTGAAGCGCTTCATAGGCTGGGGCGATGCTGTCATAGAATGCATCCCCAAACGGCTCACGAACATCAAGGATATTGAAGGCATCGTTCAACGCACTCAGCAGGCGATCCTTGGCGGGTTCGTTGTCATCCAGCATATTGGCAATCCCCAACGCCACACGGGCGCGCGCGATAAAATCACGCGTTGGCTGGTCAATAATCACCACCTCACACGGCTTCATTAACAGGCGGCCATACTCCCCATCGCGATTTGAATTGCCCGTCCAGCCATGCAGTGCCAGCAAATGAGCCTTGCCATCCTGCCAATCACGATCCAGCAAAATCTCCTGGTGATGGCGGTCGCAGGTCGCGTAGGCTTCGCCATCAATATAGGCCAGCGCTTCTGGATGGCTGAAGCTGCGCGGTTCACCCAACGGCAAATACAGGGCAACAGCGGCATCAGCGGGCCAATCCGCCGGGACCTGAAACTGCGTCCGCATCACAAAATTGGTGCGCGGCAGCCCCCAATATTGATTCGGCTCAATCACGTTCCAGTCGCTGTCATCCACATCCTGCCCGACTGGCGCGGGTTCAATCGCGTCCGGTGTGGGATCAGGCAAAACCGTCATACGGAATGGCGGCATCGTCACCCGCCGACGGTAAACAAGCGGCTCAATCAATTCAATGCGCTGCTCAATTTTTCTCGCTGTCCAGCGAATTTGATGATACAAGTTCGTTTCTCCTTCGTGCAAAGCCGGGAGGGCATATCAATGATATGCCCCCAAAGTTAGAAGTACAGAGCCTGCTTTAACGG
>JAIOHN010000183.1 GCA_019912985.1 Anaerolineae bacterium
TTGACCGCATCGGTTTCATTTTCAATCATGTGGGTCAGTTCGCCGCCAGCATTCTGATAGCGCACCAGGAAGGCCTCACGGTCGAAAGTCACAAAAGCAACACGGTCACCGCGTAGAAAGTCAATTCGCCCCAGGAACTGCTGCGTGGCATCACGGGCTTCTTTGAATGGCTGGCACAGCAAATCATCAAAGTTGCCATCGCCATTCGGGTCATTGCAGCAGTCGTAATAGTTATAGTTGGGGACGAAGCCCTCCCATTTGTTGGTTGGCCCCATCCAGGTTGCACCGGCCTCATCATAGAGTTGGAGCAAATCCGTAGGAATGTCGATTGTGGTCGAGTAGGGCCAGAAGCGCACCCGACATTCTTCGCGGATCGGGTCACGTGCCGGGCCGGTATACGGTGGACTCACGGTTCGCGGATAATCAAGCTCTACATAATGATAGGCACTTGCTGGATCATAAGCAGGATCAGTCGGATCATTTTTACTCTCCAGGCGCGCATTCACTACTGTCTGCCCTTCGAGCGAAAGTTTGTCCCACACGCTGTACCATTGCCAGGTAGGATCTGAGAAACCTTCTTCCTGTGCCATCGCAATATTCACCTGCGGCGGCAGGTAAATCTTGTCATAACCTTGCTGCGCCCAGGTTTCATACGTGGTCTGGTTCAGCATCGACTCAGAAACGTCAAGGATCAGCACCACATCCAGTACTGCCGTCTCGGAGATCGCAGAGGCTTGCAGTGTAATATCCGGCCAACCGAGCAAACGCAAAAATACCGTCGGCGAACTGGATTGTGCAGTCACACGAATCAACTTACGCTGATTGTTGTTATCCGCACACAACTCATCAAAGTCATCTTCCAAACCGGCAATTGGGATCAACTTAGTGGGATCACCTGGATCGGGTTCGCTCACCGTCGAGCACATATCCACAACAACCGCTTTTGGATTCACACCATAGAACTCGAGGAACTGTCTTGCTGCCACACCAACATTAGCAAAGCTGCGGGCAAAAGCCTGATTCTTTGCCAATGTACAATTACCATCCACATCCGGTGTCGCGCTGGGGCTACTGCTGTCACACAACGCCAGTTCATCCGCATTTGGCACCAACCGTCGCACCTGCCCGGCAGCGGCGACTGAAGCGGCATCAATCGCACGAGAGAGGGTGTTGTAGTTCAAAAACATCAAGGAGACGTCTGTCACAATCCCAACAAAACCCAACAGTGCTACAAAACCTAACGCCATAATGACGAGAGTTTGCCCGACCTGGCTTTTGCGGATCAATCGCTGTGCAACCTTGGATACGGTCATAATCTCTACCCACTACTTCTCTACGAAAACCGAATACGGGGTTCGACAGTTGGCAACGGGAACGCTGACCACACTGAAACCGTGACATCTTCCCCTAAAATTGCAAACACTGGGGAAAGCACTGGTGCTAAGCCAACATATTGGCTCAATGTTTCATGTTCCCAGAAAATTTCAACCAGGACAATTCCCTGGCTGGGGACAAATGCCCGCAGATCATCGCCCGGACGATAGGTGGTGCCATCTTCCAGATCAAAACCTTGAAGATTAACCATCTGCTCTATACGTTTGATTGACCACTCAGAGCCTTTGCAGTCCGTGGTGTTAGAAATGACATGCTGCCCGTTCCAGACAAAACCCCGGAACTTTTCGCCAACTTTCGGATCGGCCCCACGCAAATCAACAGGCGGATCCTGTGTGGTACCCTGCGGTGTTAATGCCACCAGTTCCAGCGGCTCAGTGCCATTAAACGTGAGCGTGTTATCCGTAATCCAGTCAAATGGTTCACGCTCATTCAATTCGTCGCATTCATTCGCATTTGCTGGATAGCGGCCCACCACAATAGCTTGAGGCTCATCAGCACTCGGCAAATTGCCAAAGCGGACAAGATTGGGATCGTCCAACGGCCAATCAACGGCTGCGCGTTGTGAGGCAGATAACTCACTTGGAATCACGGTTTGAATCGCAAAAGCGGAGATTACAATTTCATCAATACCATTCGGAACCGGATTCGTATCCTTCACAAGATATCGAATTGGGTCACGAAATGGCATTGGATCCATCGAAGTAATCATGACGCATGAGAGGAAGTTATAAAAGCCAATCACTGCGCGCGTATCACTGGGATCACAGTTTCGGTAGGCAGCAACTTCATCCAGTGCATCGGGTATATCTGCGGAAGCAGCTCGCGTTGCTGCGTTCACTTCCCATGTAATAGGTGATGTCGCACCTTGCTGTACGGTGCCAGCACGCGCACCAACGCGGCTCACCTCGAGCAAGTTTAGATAATTCTGCGCGAAATAACCGATCTCAGCCAGTCCGGCCAACAAAATAATGAGCAGCGGTGTCACCAGCGCCAGTTCGACTACACTCTGACCGCGCTGCCGCTTGCCGTAGACTGCTGGCGTGCCATCTAAGATTTCAATGATCTTCTTCAAAATGCGTCGCATTGCACACCCTTTTGATGTAGCATTTTCCCGCAATTTGATCATACCATACAAGGAATATTTTATTACGTTCACCAAGTGTGAGAAATTGATAGAGTTTTGTCTAGTTATCCTCAACCATAAGTGTTTTTTTAGGCCGTGTCCTTTTTCACCAGTTTCAGGGTCGCTGGCTCGTCAGGCGCTTCGTCCTGGAGCGCCAACAGCGAGAATCGCCGCGAAACTTGCTTGAGGTAAGGATCGTCCTGCGGGTAATAATGCTGCATGGTGATCCCCGGCGCGCTGTGACCGAGCTTGTGCTGGGCGACTGCCACCGGGATCCCGGCCCGAGCATACGCATGACCCACCGCGTGCCGGATAGCGTGCGGCGACCACGGTCGTGATGCCTCGACATCCAGGGCCAGCCGGCGGATTAACGCCTGAACACCTGAGCGGGTGAGTGGCCGGTAATTCGGTCCCACACCCGTCCAGGATTCAGCCACAGCACCATACGTGAGCGCATCACCACCGGTGCGG
Source organism: Anaerolineae bacterium (assembly GCA_019912985.1). Taxonomy (GTDB): domain Bacteria; phylum Chloroflexota; class Anaerolineae; order Aggregatilineales; family Phototrophicaceae; genus JAIOHN01. Next base: position 2,990 of record JAIOHN010000183.1, read on the forward strand.
TCTATGCCCAAAGGATGGCCGTGGCAACTGGTGGGTCGATCGTGCCACGGTCACCCCTCGAAAATTGCAGTCCGACTGAAACAAAAACGCCCCTCACTGG
>JAIOHN010000184.1 GCA_019912985.1 Anaerolineae bacterium
TCCCGTTCACGAGGCCAAAGACGATGCCAAGCAGGATAAGCGTGCCGATGTCGTCGTTGACGACGGTAATCCCCGGCAGGATGGCAGCCGTGATGACGATTGCCAGGGCGTTGATAACAATCCGCAGAACAATACCGGCCATGCTTCATTCCTTTCGGTAAAAACAACGGGGATGCAGCAGCGCACCCCCGTTTGATTTATGCAGGTTAACGATTGATATTGCGGCGTCTGGCCCGGCTGAGCAGGAAAATGATGATCAGCACGAGCAGGATGATGCCGCCAGCAATCAGCAGGATAATCTGCGTGCTTGGCCCACTTTGCGGCGCACTTTCCGCCTGCGCCGGGATCAAGGTGGGTGTAACAGTCGGCGTCGGTGTGTCTTCCTGTTCCTCGGTTGCAGGCACTTCAGTATCCACCTGAGCGACCGCAGCCTCGGTCGGGGTCATTGTCGCGGCTTCGGTGGCGGTGGCTTCCTCGGTCGCTTCAGCGGTGACTTCCGGTGTGGACTCTGCATCAAGTGTCGCCTGCGCATCCCCTGTCGCCGTCGCCTCGGCATCGGTTGTGGATTGCGCATCGGCAGTGGCCTGCGCGTCAGTCGTCGCCTGGGCGATGTTCGCAGCACGGATGGACTGTTCGGTCGCGGTCGCCTGGGCTTCCCGTGTGATTTCTACAGCAGCGGTGGCGGTGGCCTGTTCAAACTCTGTCACCGCAGTCGCCTGCGCGTTGACGGTCGCCACGAAGTCCTGAGTATTACGTGCGTTGACCGTGGACTGCGCTTCCGTAGCTACCTGTTCGGCGGTGACAGTCGCTTCCGCGATCGCAGTCATCGCTTCTTCCGTGGCGGCACTTTCGGTGGCCTCAGAATCGACCGTCGCCTGTGCATCGCTGGTCGCCTGCATATTGTTAGTCGCTTCGGCCACAGCGGTCATCGCTTCTTCGGTGGCCGCCGCGCTTTCAGTCGCTTGTGTGTCTGTGGTCGCCTGGGCGTCGGTTGTGGCCTGCTCAGCGATCGCAGTCATGGCCTCTTCCGTTGCCGCGGCAGCATTTTCGGTCGCCAGCACGTTGAGCGTGGCCTGTGCATTGGCCGTCGCACGGGCGTCACTGGTTGATTGTGCCGCCGTGGTCGCCTCTGCTTCACCCGTTACAGTGCTTTCCACCTCACCGGTTTCGGTCACACTGGCGATGTCGGTGCTGGCAACCTGCGTCGCCGTGGATTCGGCATCACTGGTGGCCTGCGCATCAAGCTGACCTTGGGCCTCGCCGGTTTCCGTCACGGCGATGAGGGCTTCTGCGGTGCTGGTGCTTTCCGCGATCGACTGCTCGCCAGTCGCCTGGGCATCGCTCGTGGCCTGCTCAACCGCAGCCTGTTCGACTGCCGTGGCGGTGAGATCAAGTGTAGGAGTCGACGTAGGCGTGCCAGTATCGGTCGCGGTAGGCGTGGCTGTCGGCACGGAGGCGGTCGCGGTCAGCGAGGGACCTTCCGCCACTATAAAGGGGATTTCGCCGGTGATGCTCTGGCCGCCCGCATTCTCCACCGTCACCGTCAGGAAATGATCCCCTGGCTCAAGTGAGAGAATGTCGAGAGTCAGGCTGGCAGGGTCTTCTGTTTGCATGACCTGGCCGTCGAGCAGATAAGTAATGTCAGTCACGGGTGTCTGACTGTCCACATCCACTTCAACCGTGACATCGTCCTCAATCGTCTCGCCAACTCTCAAGCCGGTGACTGTCACCTGTGGAGGCAGCGCTGCGACCGTGAAGTTGATGTCCTGACTGCTGGTCTGGCCGATCTCATTGGTGACGGTAATCGTCAGTGTGGTCGCGCCGGGCAGCAGATTTTGCGCTTCCAGCACCAGTGAACCGGGGGCACGTCCACCGTTATCCACTGCTTCGCCATTCACCGCAAAAGTGACGTCAGTGACCGTGGCCTGGCTGGTCAGCACATCGACGCTGACTTCAGTGGAGTCTTCCAGTGTCTGGCCGTCTTCCAGGCCGGTCACGGTGAAGGTTGGCGGCAAATCCGCCACCGAGAAGGTGGAGTCGGTAGATGCGGTCGCGCCACCTGCATTGGTCACCGTCAGCGTCAGGGTGTGTTCGCCCGGTGTGAGCGCCTGCGGGTCCAGCGTGAACATTGGCCCGGTGACATCCAGCGCAGTGGGCGACTGGTCATCAATCTGGTAACTGATCTCGGTCGCATCCGTCTGCCCGCCAGTAATCACGCTGAAGGTGACTGGTTCGCTGATTTCCTCTGCAGGAAGTTCCGGCACCAGTTCGAACGTGGAAGGCAGTGCGGCCACTTCAAAGTCGAAGCTGTCGCTGCCACTGTCACCTTCGCTATCGGTGGCGGTCACGGTCAGGTTGTGCATACCCGGCGTGAGCGCAACCGGGTCAAGGGTGTATTCATAAGGTGCTTCGGTCAGGGTCGCTGTATCCTGCCCATCGACCGAGAACACGACCCCGGTCAGCGGGTCATCGGCGCGAACATCAACGCTGATGGTCATGGGCGCATCAATCACGCCTTCGGGACCAGCGATGTCCACAATCGGCACCGGGATCGGCGCGCGCAGGATGGCATCATCACTGGCGGTCCCATCTGGTGTCGTGACTTCCAGTTCAAGGGTGTATTCGGTGCCATCGGCTGGCAGATTGGCACTGATGACAATTTCGTACTGTGTGCGCAGCCGTGTGGCGAATTCTTCAAAGATCGAGCCTAGCTCGTCCGGCGAAGGCGACTCACGGAACAGGGCATTGGTACCCTCGCCCAACTCCACCAGATAGGTGCGGTCGGTGCCATAGCCGAGTCCCACTGTGTAGACCGGCACACCCCGCGCAGCGGCTTCTTCGGCAGCCGCCTGACGTGTCGCTCGTGGAGTCAGGCTGCTGGTGCTGTATTGCGCACCGTCGCTGAGCAAAATCACGGCGCGGCGTGGCGTGGGCGCATCGGCGGCTTTCTGGATCGCCACGAGCGCGCCCTCATAAAGCTGTGTTTCACCGCCCGGTGTCAGGCGGTCAATCGCCTGGAGCAGTACCTCTTTATCGGTGGTGTAGTCCTGAACAACCTGTGCATTGTTAGAGAAGGCGATGATGGCGATTGGGTCGTTCGGGCCGATGGAGTCGATAAAGGCGCGAGCTGCTTCTTTGGCGCGTTCGATGGGGAGGTCCGTCATGCTGCTGCTGGTATCAATCGCCAGCACCACACCGACAGCTAAACCGTCATCGGTGACGCTGGACACACTGACAATCTGTGCGCGATCGGCCAGCTCTCCCCTGAGCTGAAAGTTTTCCTGGGTCAATCCACTGACTGGCTGCCCCAACCGGTCAAGGACGACCGCAGTCACCCGGACAGTGGGCAGTTCGGTTGGATTCACGCCGCTAATTTCGATGGTTGGTCCTGGTTGTGCCTGCGTAGCGACAAAAGCCAGAGGCAAAACCCCTATTGCTATAAAAATCGCGAGCAGTAGCTTTTTCAACTCGCCCCCTCTCAAGTAGATGTGGTGTGATTACAATGCATCAAACTCCTAATATTAGCCCACTTTAACCTTGCCGCCAAAGAAATTTCACAAACATCAACCATTTCATTTCGAGTTTGTAAAAATAAATGGATTTTATAGCCATACTCCCTATAATGGAGTCGAAATCCTGAAAATGGTTTCGGATGGAATTGCACGTGTCACACGTAATCATGCCTGACTTAAAAGTAAACGAGACTCGTTTGCAAGCCAACTTTGAGCAACTCTCCACTATTGGCTTGCAGGCCGACAGAAGCATTTGCCGCCCTGCACTTTCTCACGAAGATTTACAAGCCCGCGCCTGGTTTGCGGACCAGATAGAAGAAGCGGGCTTTTTAGTTCAAGATGATGACGCTGGCAATCTCAGCGGTGTGCTGCGCTGTAACCACCCCGGCGCGCGCACGCTGCTCATCGGCGCGCATCTTGACACGGTCCAGCAC
>JAIOHN010000185.1 GCA_019912985.1 Anaerolineae bacterium
TGATAGGGCAGCGCGATCTCGCCAGGGCAAACCGCATTCACACGGATGCCGGAGGGCGCGAGTTCCAGGGCGCTTTGCTTGGTGAGGCCGATCATAGCACTTTTGCTGGCGGTATAACCGACGCCGTTTGCCAACGGGGCGGGATGCCCGGCAGTGGAGGCGATGTTGACGATCACGCCGCCGCCTTCGTCGGCCATCACGCGGCCCAGAAGCTGGCTGCAAAAGAATGCGCCCGTCACATTGACATCGAGCATCCGCCGCCAATCCCATTCGTCCAACGTCAGCATGGGGCGCAGATGCCGCACCCCGGCGGCGTTGATGAGGATGTGAATGCGCCCGAAGCGGTCGCGTGCGCGCTCGATCAGATTGCTGGCCTGAAAGCGGTTGGAGATGTCCCCCTGTTGGGCAAGCGCGGCCCCGCCAGCCGCTTCGATCTCGCTGGCGACGCGCTCGACACTATCGGGGTTGATGTCGTTGATGACGACGTTTGCGCCAGACGCGCTAAGGGCGAGCGCAATCGCTCGCCCAATATCTGCACCCGCACCAGTTACAACTGCCGTTTGCGCGGTTAGATTGACTTCAAAGTTGGGCACAATTCTTGTAACCAGTCCGACATTGCAGAGAGAGCTTGAGGGTGAATCGTGGAGGATTCGGTGTTCGTTTGTAACAGCTTGCGGTCCGCGTTCTTGATGACATGCGCGGCGGCACCGTGTTCGTAGGCTTTTTGATGGGCTGTGCTGGCAGCGGCGGCATACTGCTCCGAAGGATTCCAGTCATTTTCACCGACGACGATTAAGGTCCGTGTATCAATCGCCAGAATATCATCGGCGTCCAGCATATTGGATGCCAGAATGACCCCATAGGGGTTCTGAAGCCGCGCGAATAAACCAAACGAACTGCCCAACAAACCCGTACCCGCGCCCTGTGCCAGAATCACCACCCGCCTGCGGTTGATGAAGGGCTGCTCCAACGCGATTTCGTAAGCGTTGACTGCATCCTGGCTGGTAGACCCCTGACCGCTGGCACCACTGCGACCCGTGCCGCGTTTATCCCACCGGAAGACTGCAAAACCGGTTTTGAGGCCCATTTCTGCAAATGGTTTATACCAGCTGCGGCTATCGCAACCAGCATGATGCAGGATAAAAAGCAGGGGGAAACCATCAGTTGGCGCAGGTCGTTGTGGGTAATCCACTTGCCCAGCTAGACGAACACCATCACCGGCGAAGATGAGATCTCTGGAGTGCTCATCGACGACATTGTCTTGCACAATGTAGTTGGCTGTCATACCCTCTCCATTAGATGAAACCTAAAATTGGACCCCGAGAAGAAACACTGTCTCAATAATTTTTTTCATGGAGGTGGTTAACAGTTTAAACATTATAACGCCAGTTTTCGCTTTGTGCATTAGTTTTTCGCGTACAAAAGTACTGAGTCTGTGCAACCCATACAAAACGACCCCTGTAGTTGACTTGTTAGAACGTACGTACTACACTGGTTTATATTCTCTAACATTTGTGTGCAGGAGATGAGGCTTGGGGCTGGAATTCAATAAAGTGGTCGAGCAGGTGCTGAAGCTGGGGCATATGGTGGAGGCGCTGGATTTCGACTTGGGGGAAAAGTTACAGATCGCGGTGGAGCGTTTTTATAACCCGCCGCCGCTGGAAAAAATCCGCGAACGGGTGGAACTGGTGCAGGGGCCGACAGTCAGCGGTTATCGCGGTGCGGTGCCGTTGGAAGGTGATCTTTACGAGGATGTTACCGGGACGTATGATGCACCGCCGCTGCCCCCTACCGCAACGGTAATCGCGGCGGACGGCTCGCAAATTTATCCGCGTGAGCAGTCGCCCGTCCATTATTACCTGATTAACGTCGGCTTGTTTGTCTACTATCACGGGGTTGATGCCCTGGCGGATCAGATTACGCTGCCGGTGCTGGCTTTCCATAAAGATCATGTCCATGATCGCAGCGGGCGTGTCATTAGCAACCGCACCGTGGATGCACGGCGCACAGTGATGGAGATGAAGGAACTGGGCAAGCTGGCCTGGGCGCGGCGTGACAGCGGCGGGCCGCTGCTGACGCTGTACGACAATCACCTGCTGTTTGGGGTGAACGCCAACGTGAGCAATCACCAGACGATCATGCGGGATTACCGGGCGGCGCTGGTGCATCTGCATGATTCGGGCGCGGTACTGGCTGGATACATCGACAATCCGGTGCGCAGCCGGGTCATGATCCGTATGCTTTACCTGCTCAGTCTATCTGACCAGGCTGTGCTGCACAGTGATCTTTCGACTGGCGGCGACCTGGAAGGCCTGAAAGACATCCACTTATTTAACGCTGTTCTGCAACCAGGACAGCGTTCTGCTATTATGGTGCAGAACTCGCCGCGCAACCTGGATTATAAAGAGGGACCGGGCGGCGGGGCCAGTTATGAAATCGCCTTCTTCTACCTCAAGGTATCCAGTGGATTCCGCTCGGCGGTGGCACGAGTTGACATCCCCATGTGGGTGGCACGGGATCGCCAGAAGGTCGATCATTTACATGCCCTGCTGGTGGCGCAGTGTGATATGCAGGGACGCAACCCCTACCCTTACGCACTGACACGGGCGGATGAGCTGGCGGTGGTATCCAGCAGGGATAAAGCGAAACTGGACGAACTGATCAACATGGAACTGCGTAAAAAAGGCATCGACCCGGTCGCTATCTCGGCCAAGGCGTGGTCGAAAGTGATGGCACGCAGCGAGAAACGCCGCTTTAGCGACGAAAGGAAGCATGGATGAACGAGCAAACCGTTGTGGGTCGGGTGCTGCGCGCGACGACCAGCAAATATACCTTTGGCACGCAGAGCCTGCGGATTAATGCGCTCCATGACTTCGGTGCCTTTGTGAAAGCGCCTATCGCCAATGACCCCGGCTGCTGGGTGATTGGCCTGATTTATTCGATTGAGATCAAGGACGACCAGTTGATTACCGAGCTGGTGATGGCCGATGGGCTGGACCCGAATGTGCTGCGCGACCAGCGCGAAAACCGGCTGGTCCCGGTTG
>JAIOHN010000186.1 GCA_019912985.1 Anaerolineae bacterium
GACTGAATCACGAAGCGCCATGCCGAATTTATTCGGCATCTCTACTGGCGCGGTATAGCCCATCAGGCGGCGGCCCTCGCCACCCATATAATAGGCCATGTCAATGGCTTCCTGCACATCGCCGCGCGCTTCGGCAATCACCTTCCCCATTTCCTGGGTCAGCAGTCGGGCAAGGTCTTCTTTGTGCGTCTTTAAGACCTCTGCCACGCGAAACAGGATTTCACCCCGGCGCGGCGCAGGTGTTAACCGCCAGCTTTTATAGGCTTCACGGGCTGCATCCACAGCCGCATTCACCTCATCTGCAGAGCTGTTTGGCGCAGTAGCCAGGATTTCTTCGGTCGCGGGATTGAGACTTTCCAGCATATCACCGGAACGGGAAGCCACCCATTCACCGCCGATGTAGTTTTTGATCTGTTCGACCATGAAGTTAACCTTGTTTAATAATCTGGCTTAACGCAGTGAGGTAATAAGTACGCAGAGCAGTATACTATATTGTCAAGAATTTCACAATAATCGCTGGCACGTTTTCCCCGCCCATTCTTGATCCCACAGCGGCGGTTTATCACCACCGTCTAACTCCCCTGTTATGGAGACTGCTGAATGAGCTTGGCGACCAACCCTGTCCATCCCGTCTGGTGGCTGGCACCCAGCCCTGCGCCATTATCCCCGTGAAAATACTCGTAGAACAGCACGTAGTCACGCCAGTGCGGGTCTTCCTGGAATGTTTGCTGGCCGCCGTAAACTGGTCGCCCGTTTTCATTTGGCACAAACAGCTTGATCAACCGCTGCGATAAATTCGCGGCGACCTCGGCCAGCGTCATCATGTGACCGGAGCCTGTCGGACATTCCACCTTTAAATCGTCGCCATAATAATGGTGAAATCGCTGCAGCGACTCGATCAACAGGTAATTGATCGGAAACCAGACCGGCCCACGCCAGTTGGAGTTACCACCAAACAAACCGCTGTCCGATTCAGCCGGAAGATAACGTACGGTGTAGGTTTGTCCATCCAGGTGCAGGATATAAGGATTGAGCTCATGGTGTTTGGAAACTGAGCGGATACCATACGGCGAGAGAAACTCGTCCTCATCCAGCATGTAGTGCAGCAGGCGCACCAGACGTTCGCGTGTCAGGATTGCCATCAGCCGCCGCGCGCCCTCCCCTGGCACATCGACACTCGCCATATTGCCAGTCAGGTGCGGGCGATGATCCATAAACCAGTGCATTCGCCGCTCGAACACCGGCATCGACTGTAGCATGTGCGGTTCGACAGTTTCGACGGCCAGCAGCGGCAGCAGCCCCACCAGGGACCGCACTTTGAGCGGCACACGGCGGCCATCAGGCAGCATCAGCGCATCGTAGAAAAAGCCATCATGTTCGTCCCACAGCGAATAACCGCTGCCGGTCTCGCCAGTCATCGCACTGGCGATGCGCAGAAAGTGCTCGAAGAACTTGGTCGCCATATCCTGGTAGATCGGCTCGTCACGCGCCAATTCGAGGGCGATGCGCATCATCTCCAGGCAGAAAAATCCCATCCACGAAGTCGCATCCGATTGGTCAATGCGCCCACCTGCTGGCAATTCTGAGCTGCGATCAAAGACACTGATGTTATCCAACCCCAGAAAACCACCCTGAAACACGTTGTTGCCGTCTTCATCCTTGCGGTTAACCCACCATGTAAAATTCAGCAGCAGTTTGTTAAAAATGCCTTTGAGAAAAGGTATATCCGGTTGATCATCACAATGTTTGGCGTCAATCTTGTACACGCGCCATGAAGCCCAGGCGTGAACAGGCGGGTTCACATCACCGAAGTTCCACTCGTAAGCAGGCAGTTGGCCGTTGGGATGGATATACCATTCGCGCGTAATCAGTTCCAATTGTCGCTTGGCATAATCCGGGTCAATCATGACCAGTGGAATACAATGAAAGGCCAGATCCCAGGTGGCATACCAGGGGTATTCCCAGTTATCCGGCATCGAAATCACATCAAAGTTAGCGAGGTGTGTCCAATCGTTATTGCGACCGTCCTTGCGCCGTGGCGGTGGCGGCGGATAAGCCGGGTCACCATTCAACCACTGCTCGACATCATAGTAGTACAACTGCTTGCTCCACAACATCCCGGCGAATGCCTGCCGCTGAATACGGCGTTTTTCCTCACTGGTGCTCAGACCTTGCACCTGATCATAGAAGGCATCCGCCTCCTGAATACGCTGCGCAATAATCGCATCGAAATTCGCAAACGGCTCGGTCTGTGGCCCATTGACCAGTCGCAGCCGAAACACCTGGCTTTGTCCAGGCGTTAAGCTGGCGCGATATAATGCCGCTGCTTTTGTACCAGTATGATCGGGATTGACCGCCTCTACATCGTCGTGGATAAGATGGCGGTGAAAGGCATCCTTTACATAGGGTGTTTGATTGGGGACATCATACAACACCGCTGTATTGCTTTCATTCTCGGTAAACAGCATCCCCGGTGCATGTTCAGCATATAACCAGTAGCGCCCTAACGTCGGATGATTGGTTTCCATGACAGAGGCATCATCCAGGCCATCAATTTGACGGATTTCAGGCTTGTTCGGCACATCTAGCATCGGCCCGTTGTCATAGCCCCAGCTCCAGGTATTCCGAAACCAGAGGGTCGGCAGCAGGTAACATTCCGCCGCTTCCGGCCCTCTGTTTACCAGCGTGATCTGAATCAGCACATCATCTTCGGCGGCCTTTGCATATTCGACAAACACGTCGAAATAGCGATCTTCAGCGAAAATATCACTGTCCAGCAGCTCATATTCAAAGTCGTGATAACCACGATGCGCGTTTTCCCGCCGCAGTTCATCATAGGGAAACGCCGCCTGTGGATATTTGTAGAGCATCTTCATGTAACTGTGGGTGGGGATGTTATCGAGGTAAAAATAATACTCTTTGACGTCTTCACCGTGGTTGCCTTCCGGCCCGGTGAGACCAAACAATCGCTCTTTCAGGATAGGGTCGCGCCCGTTCCACAGCGCTAGCGCAAAGCATAGGAATTGGTCGCGGTCGCAGATTCCCGCCAACCCATCCTCGCCCCAACGGTAGGCTTTCAAAGGTGCCTGATCATGTGTGAAGAAACGCCAGGCATCACCGCCAGGACTGTAATCCTCACGAACTGTCCCCCAGGCGCGTTCGCTGAGATAAGGTCCCCACTTGCGCCAGTTGGCCCTGCGCTCCCGATGATCTACCAACCGTTGTTGCTCAGCCGTTTGCGCAGCCATCACACGACCTCATATTGTCATCTTAGAATGGATGTGAGGAACACTCACCTGATCAATTCGTGTTCGCCACCGTTGGACAAAATCCGGGCAATTTCATCGACAGACGGCGCTACTTCGTGGATGTGGTTGGGATAATGTGCCTTGATCGAATCCAGCTGATCGCGATGATAGGCAATTGTCGCATCCGGGTCTTTGAGCAGATGTCCGGTCAGGATGCCAACCACCGTTTCATGTGGCTTGATGATTCCGTCGTTCACCAGTTTACGCACGCCTGCCAGCGAGCAGCCCGAAGCTGGTTCGCAGCCAATACCCTGCGCATCGATCAACGCTTTGGCATCCATAATTTCCTGGTCAGTCACCTGTTCTACCACACCATTTGTCCACTCAATTGAACGCACAGCCTTGGGATAATTCACAGGATTGCCAATTTTGATGGCTGTCGCGATTGTCTCGGCGTGGATTGGTTGGTAATCCTCGAACTCTTTCTGGAAAGCTCGGAAAAGCGGGTTAGCACCCTCTGCTTGGATAATGGCCAGCCGTGGAATACGGTCGATCAGCCCAAGCTCGTACAATTCACGCAGCGCCTTGCCAAAGGCCGAACTGTTCCCCAGGTTGCCACCAGGGCAGACAATCCAGTCCGGCACCTGCCAGCGTAGCTGCTGGATCAGCTCGATCATGATTGACTTCTGCCCTTCCAGCCGGAAAGGATTAACCGAGTTGAGCACATAGATGCCTAACGCCGCACCCACCTCACGCACCAGTTCCAGATTGCGGTCGAAATCCGCCGCGATCTGCACACAGGTCGCGCCATAGGCGATGGCCTGTGACAACTTGCCCAGTGCAATCTGCTTATTCTGGAAGAAGACGATGCCTTCCAGTCCACCAAGCGCTGCATAAGCCGCCAGCGAAGCCGAGGTGTTCCCGGTCGATGCACAGGCAACCCGGGTCATGCCCAGCACTTTCGCCTGGGTCAGGCCGCCCGTCATGCCACGATCCTTAAACGAACCGGTTGGGTTTTCGCCTTCGTGCTTTAAATAGAGGGTTTCGACACCGGCCCAATGCGCCAGTTTTGAGGTCTGGTAGAGGTTGGTGTTGCCTTCGGGCCGGCTGACAATCATATCAGGATCGACATCAGGGTAAACTAATTCTTTGTAGCGCCACACACCGCTGTTATAGGGGCGTTCGAGTGAACCAAGCCGTTGATCGAACAATTCGCGGCTGACAATCTTGCGCAGGGCGTTCAGATCGTGAGAAACATCCAATAAACCGCCACAATCTGCACAATTGTAAACGACCTCATCAACCGGGTATTGCCGACCACAGTTCATGCATTGTAAGATGCTCAACATGATTCCACCCATGCAGTGCTGAAGAATGCGCTATATAAGAGGATAACATTTATTATGGCATTTACCAGAGCAGAAGCCTTTGCCCCGGCCAGCATGGGCAATGTCGGGATTGGATTTGACATCCTGGGCCTCGCCTTTCAGGAACCCGGCGACATTGTAGAGGTGGAATTATGTGATCAACCAGGTGCAGTGATGCACTCGATTGAAGGCGATGGTGGAATTCTGCCTCTGGATGCAAACAAAAACACGGCCTCTGTCGCCGCAAATGCTTATCTCCGGCAGATCGGCGCAAAGCAGGGGGTGTCAATCCGCTTGTGCAAGCAGCTCCCTCTTGGCAGCGGCATGGGCAGCAGCGCCGCCAGCGCAGTCGCGGCGGTGGTTGCGACCAACGCGCTGTTTGGGTCGCCACTATCTCGCCAGGAACTGCTTTCCGCCTGCATGGAAGGCGAAGCACTTGTCAGCGGTTATCACGCGGATAATGTCGCACCCTGCCTCTTAGGTGGCATTACCCTGATTTGTGGAACAGAAGCGGCACAAATTTATCAGCTCCCCATCCCCGGCAATCTTCATCTGGCATTGGTCACCGCCAATGTCAGCGTACCCACATCACAGGCGCGGGCCGTGCTGCCAACCACCATTCCTTTAAAAGCGATGGTCGCCCAGACCGCTGGCGTTGCCTGCCTGATTGATGCACTCTATCGCGGCGATGTAAAACAGATGGCAGCGGCGATGGAACTGGATGGCGTGGTCGAGCCAGCACGGACTCACTTAATCCCTATGCTGAAGGAAATCCGCACAGCAGCGAAAGCCGCGGGTGCCTTAAGCGTGGTCATCAGCGGGGCTGGCCCAACTTTGTGTGCGGTGTGTGATGATGCAGAAGTGGCGAAAGAGGTTGCCCAGGTGATGGAATTGGTTTACAAACAGGCGCAATTAGCATGTGTCGCCCGCTGTACACAGGTCGATCGTGAAGGAGCACAGGTGCTTTCCCTGCACGAATAGCATTTTTTCTTTACGTTTTTCACAATTGTTAGGAAAATTTATAGAATTTATGAAAATTAACGAAATTTCAATAGTTAATTAATTTTACACTTGACACATAAATCAAATGCATGATACATTAATCAAGAATTTAATCAATCGATCATCATTATCAAATCAGGAGTTCTCATTATGCTGTATATGCCACGTGAAGAAGGTCAGGGTCTGGTCGAATACGCGCTCATTCTGGTTCTGGTTGCGGTCGTCGTGATCGTCATCCTGGCGCTGCTTGGGCCGGCCGTTGGTAACATTTTCTCCAACGTCGTCAACGCTCTCTAATTCGGATTTCGCTATTATCGACACACCCAAACGGGCGGCTTAACAGCCGCCCGTTTGCTTTCCCCCTAGATCACGGCCAGGGCCTGATCCAGATCATTCAGAATATCTTCCGTATCCTCCACCCCAACCGCAAACCGCACCAGGTTATCCCGAATCCCCAGCGCCAACCGCTCTTCAGTTGATTTCTCGTAGTAACTCATCAACGCAGGCTGCTCGATCAAACTTTCGACTCCGCCTAAGCTGGGCGCAATATACGGGATTTGCAGCGCGTCGATAAATTTGCTGGTGGTCCGCAGGTCGCCTGCCACTTCAAAACTAATCACGCCGCCAAAGTCATCCATCTGTGCCGCCGCCACTGCATAATCAGGATGGGATTCCAGGCCCGGATACCACACTCGCTCGATGCGTGGGTGTGATTCCAGAAAGTTCGCCACAGCCACTGCCGTTTGATTCTGCTGCCGCACACGTATGCCGAGGGTCTTGATGCCGCGTTCCAACAGGAAGGCATTCTGCGGGTCAGGCATTCCACCCAACACCCCACGTGAATCACGCAGCGCTTTGATACGATCAGCCCGGCCCACGATCACCCCTGCCAGAAGGTCATTGTGACCTGACAGGTATTTGGTCGCGCTGTGAACCACAAAATCAATACCCCATTCCAGCGGGCGCTGGTTGATGGGTGTCGCAAATGTGCTGTCAATCAGCGTGCGCACCCGATAGCGCTTGCCCAGGTCGGCAATGCGTTCCAGGTCAGCGATGCGAAGATAAGGGTTTGTCGGGCTTTCGGAGATGATGAAACGGGTTTTCTTGCGGATAATCGCTGCTTCGAGGGCATCGTAATCCCCGACAGGGACCACCGTGGTTTCAATGCCAAACCGTTGAAGAAAGGTCTGACAGAACTGCCGCGTGCGGCGATAACAGTCATTCGTCATGACAATATGCGCGCCAGCCGGCAGCACGGAAAGCAGCAGAGATGTGACCGCGTTCATCCCAGAAGCATAGAGGACGGCATCCTCACCATTGTCTAACGCAGCCAGCTTACGCTCGACCGCCGCAATGGTCGGGTTTCCATAGCGACCATATTCTTCACGTTCACTGCCATCCCCCCAGGTCTTGCTCTCCATGAAGTCGATCAGTGCCTGGGTGTTTTCAAAGGTATAGGTCGCTGTTTGCACAATGGGCGTGGTGAGTGAGCCATAAGCCTTCTGCCGCAGTGTGCCGCCATGCACAGAACGCGTACTGCTGCCAGGTTTCACAGTTGCCGCTTCATCTACCTGCAAGTCACGTAACGCCGCCATATCCCTCATCTCCTGTCAATAAAAAAGGCCCGAAACTGCTTATCCAGTTCGAGCCAATCAACAAAAAAGACTTCTGGGAAGTCTAATGAGGTCGGTACAAGTTGACGGGATTTATAACCCATCAATCCCCGCTCTCATCTTCCAGAAACATTTCTGTCGGAGTTGGCACCTTCCCAAT
>JAIOHN010000187.1 GCA_019912985.1 Anaerolineae bacterium
TCCCTGGGGTGACTGGTGAACACTTCCACGAAATGACGGTGGATGCGCTGGCAGCAGTCATGCAGCACTTTGACGCCGGGCGTTATGACCCTGTGGCAATCCGCCAGCACGCTGAGCGCTTCGACTCGCACGTATTCGAACAGCAGATCAGCGCTTTTGTCGATCAGGCATGGGATGCCTTTCGTCACAAACAGCCGTTTTTGTGGGATAATCCAGTGGTGATTTGATGTTGAGGTGTTCATGGAATTAAGGACCGTTTTGAGAATATTGCTGCGCCGGTGGTGGCTGATTGCCATCCCCCTCCTGATTGTCGCAGCTTTTGTGGTGCCAGATCTACTCAGTCAGGAAGCAGTCAGTAGTAATTACGTCACCACAATTCACTATAGTGCTGCCCAACAGCCAGAAGCGATGCCGCCACGGGATGGTGATTTCCAGGACATCTGGCTGGCATCGGAATATACGGTTAATGCGATGACCAGTTGGGCGCTGACCGAGAGTTTTCGTGCAGAGATCGTGCAGCAGGCAGCTGCGCAAAATGTCGATGTCAATGCGGCCCTTCTCGGCATAGCAGCGGATAACCAGCGCAGTGTCGGCCAGTTGACCTTCAGTTATCCCGATGCGGAAGCATTATCTGCTATCGTCAATGCGGCTATCGAAGTCCTTAAAACACAAAACTTAGCCTATTTCCCGCAGATGGGCAACGCTCCAGCAGATGTCACGATTCTCGATACGCCTGTCATTGTGCCAGCGCCTCCACCGCTCGCGAATCGCTTTGCGCCCTTTATCCGGCTTGGGTTGGGTCTCATCGCCGGGATCGGTTTGGCGTTACTGGCGCATTACCTGGACCCGTTTGTGCGCAGCAAAGAAGATATAGAAACACTCGGTTTACCCGTGATTGTTACGTTGCCTCGTCATTGATTGTCATAGGAGACAATGCTCAATGAAAACTCGAATCGCGAACGTGTTTATTATGCTGTTGTTGCTGGTGTTTGTGATGCCGTTAGCCGCGCAGGACATCGTTCCCGTACCCTACACCTGGGAATCGACTGGCCTCGCCTTTCTTTATCCTTCCGATTGGGATCTGCCAGAGGATCAGGGGGACGCCTTGCAGCTAGCAGAGATGCTGGCGGAGGTACCCGAAATTCGCCCGCCGAGCGTGCCATATATCGCGCTTACAGTCAACGCCAGCAATGGCGCGACCGACTTTGCACCAGTTCTTGAAGCAGCGTTAAGAGAAGCGGGTGTTCAGTCAGGAAGTGTAACCGCGATTACGATGTTGGGCGGAGACGGTCAAGAATCCTCTGGAACCAGCAGCGATGGACGTTACATTGGCATTGGGCGGGCTGGCAACCTGCCTGATGGTCGCATGCTGCTCGTGATCGGACATGCGCCTGTGGAGCAAGCTGAATCCTTCCGCGCGATCTATGATCTGGTGGCGAGCAGCCTCACCAGCAGTAATACGGTCGTACAACCACCCGTTGAAGAAGAACCAGAAGCGACCGAAGAATCAGACGAATTTGAAATCGGCGAAGGCGAATCGCAGTATGGGGTGTTGTGGCGGACCATGCGCACCTTTGACGAAGGCGAAGACGCGTTCCTCAATCTCGTTGGACTGGCCTATGCGCCCAACGGGATGCTCTATACCTATGACTATGATCTCGGGCTGGTCCAACTGGAAGCGACCACCGGGAATGTCCTCGGCATCTACGCCAATGAAAACATCGAAGAACCCGGCAGTATCGCCGCTGATGCAGCAGGCACGGTTTATGTCTCGGACATTGCCTGCGGCTGTATATACATCTTTAGCAATAGCAGTTGGAGCGGCGCGCCGATTACTGGATTTATCGAATACGCGCCAGAGAGTATTGTGATCAATCCCAGTGGATTGCTCTATGGCACCAACGAGGACGATGAAGGTTTTATTTCTGTCCTTGCCTTCCAGAACGGCGCTCAGGTGCAGTCGATTACCCTCTCCGAGGATGTGTTCTTACAGCCGCGCCTGGCTGTGGATAATAGCGGTCGTGTGCTTGTGCTGACGGACGATGGCTCGATTGTGGCTGTCGAGAGCAACCCAACCGCACCGCTGTTCAATATCGGCACTGTCTCTGAAATCGTGCTTGACTTTGCGGTTGACCCCGGCGGCAACTTAATCCTGCTAACAGAAGATCAGGGCATCGTAGTTATCGATCAGCAGGGGAATTTTATCGACCAACCCGGTACGCTGGTGGATGATACGCCACAGGGTGCAGAGATGGTTTTCCCCACGGGCCTGGCTGTCTCACCAGACGGCACGATTTACTTTGCGGATAGCGATGGTGAATTTGGCGCAGTCGTCGCCCTGAGCACCATCGTTCCCGAAGGTCAGATCGGTGGTACAGAACTCATGATCAATACCAGTGTGCAGGGTACATTGGATGATGACACACCACAGCAGCCCTGGATTTTCCAGGGTACAGCTGGTCAGCGTATCACCATCTCTGCCATTGACGCTGGCGATGGTGATTTGAATCTCGCAATCACACTGCTGGATCCCAGCGGGACCGAAGAAGCCTATAACGACGATCAGGAAGGCACCGATCTGCTTTACTCGACCGATGCGCAGATTGTCGATCACGCACTGGCTACCAGCGGGCAATATACGATCGTCGTTGATCAGATTGAAGGTGCTGGCAATTACGAGCTAGGGGTCAAAGAAACCCAGATGATCACCCTCCAGGATGGGATGGTCCTCCAGGGTACACTCGGCGATGTATTTGCGGCAGACCGCTATGAATTTCAGGGTGAAGAAGGCCAGGTTTTGAATTTCACCCTGCGTGCCCAGGACAGTGATGCGCTGGATACGCTGCTGCGGGTCATCGGGCCACAGGGAGATCTCATCATTGAGAATGACGATGCAGATGACACCGAGCTCGGCAGCGATTCACAGGCGCTGGGGGTGGTCCTGCCGGAAAGCGGAACTTACATCTTCGAAGCCGGACGCTTTGATGGCACCGGACAATATGAACTCACCATCAACATCGCGCAGTAAAGATACGTCACCGGGGGCGCAGCTGCGCCCCCTTATGCACTCGCAATCGAGTTGAGCTACTGCTGGTTTTGCTGAAGCTCGTTGGTATGGAAATACCAAGCCACCGCCAGCGTTGCGCCGCTGAATATCCCCCCTACCAGAATGCCAACGACGACCGCTTGCAGCACACCGTTTTGCTGCCCCAGAGAGACAAGTATCATCAAAATGACACTGAGCACCACTGAAAGCAACGCGGTCATCAGCGGTGGCATCCACTCACGCCGGATCGCCAGATAAGACCCTAACAATACCAGCGCCAGCAACACAAAGAAGACCCAGGCCAATCCTTGCATGGAAAAACCTCCTCATTTTACAATGATCGCAGCACTGCCCTGATTGGCGACCCACAGGCTTTGTCGAGCTTAAGCGGCAGCGCCACCAGTTCATAATCCCCATCGATGACATTGCGCAAACACAATGACTCAATATTGACCATGTTATAACGACGCAGCGCATGATGGCACGGCAATTCGGTACTATCCAGCGCATCCACAGAGGGCGAATCCAGCCCAATCAGACGCACACCAAGTGAAGCCAACCATTCAATCAATGTCACACTCAGGTAAGGAAAGTGTGCCGGCCAGGTATCATCCGGCAAATCGCTGACATGACTGTGAATCAATAAACGCTCGACACCGGTCAAATCGCTAAAGTCGTCTGGTGACAGCGGCCCATCCTGCCGGGTCACACTGACCACACGCGCGGGACCCATATAAGCATCCAACGGCATCTGCGCCGGATGAATCAACTCATCTTCGTAATGGTAATAGGCGTCAATGTGGGTCCCCGTATGCGCACTCAATGTCAGTGTGGTGAGATTGACCGAATCGCCATTCGCACGCTGCATCACTGGTGTGACAGAGAACGGGGCATCTCCCGGCCAGACAGAGATCGTTGGCGAAACCGTTCGTGTAATATCGTAAATGCGACCCGTCATAACGAGGGTACGCTCACAATACGTAAGTCTCCAGCTACAGTCTCCACCTCAATATAAAGGCGTGGTTGATCGGTATCGGAGAAACCTTCCGTCGTGTAAGTGTCATTTGGCCCCGCCACAAATTCTGGTGAGCGCTCCGCGATAATGCCCCCACGAGTCAAAAATTTGACATTGGCAGGGACTCCGGCGGCAATCCGCAACATGACTGACCCTGCACTCGATTCAACGTTTGCCCGCATGTCATGATTCAATGCAGCCCCACCAAATTCCAATGTTTGGTTACCGATTGTAGATACAGACTGGATCGTTGTTGCAAAGCTGTTCAATAAGCCTGACATACTGATGTCGCCACTGGTGCTGTTCACCTCAATCACACTTCGCTCTGTATCGATGAGCGGATCAGCATAATTTACGGTCGTATTGCCAGTCACACTTACGACGGTAAGTTGTGGTAAAGTCAATCCACCCAGTTCCAGTATGCTGTTTGCCGCGACTGCCGACACATTTAGATCGAGCGGTGTACCCACGCTAAGGTTAACTTGCCACTGATTCTCCGCGTTTGGGATAACATCGGTTCGCGCACTCCCCTGACGAATAAGGATCGTACCATCAGGCTGAGTCGTGGTGGTTGGAGCCCAGGTCCCAACATTGGTTGTGATCACACCCGACACCCCTTCACCACCCTCCACTGGGCGCACTTTGAGTTCACCAGCAGTCATATCCAGCGTGACTTGTGCCGTGCCTGCTTCAGAATAAGGCAGGGAAAACTCCTCCCGGACATCCGCCCCCGCAGTGCGGCAACCAACCAGCGTCAAGCAAATCAACATTACAACAAATTTAAACATCGGTACTCCTATTCATCATGAGTGTAGCAGAACACACTCAAACATTTCGTAAAACTTTATAGCCAGCGATCTCCCGATAGCGCATGTTATAATTGTACGGGTCATAATCGCAACCTGCCAGAACATCAAAATGACACCTGCAAACCTGAGATAAGGTGGGACAGGTCATCGTCAACACAGTGCCAGACATCGACTCTGTTTGACATCTGAAAATGCATGGTCATAATCAACTATGCAGGTTTTATTAGGTAACTTAGTGGTGCGATGTGGCGCACGCAGTAGCTCAGAGAGGAGTGGTCATTGCGCTTTGTGATGTATACCGATAAGACTGTTGCCCAGGCAATGGCATCAATTAATGAACGCATGCATGCGTCTCCAACCAAATCACGGCCTCAGATTGATGGATGGGTAGAAAAAAAGGGGCGGTTTGCCATCAGTGTAACCTCCGAACTCAAATGGCGTTTCAAAAGGCGGACATTCTTGCACGGACACGCAGAGCGCGAAAGCGGCATGACCGTTGTTCGTGGTAATGTGCCTGGAGGGGTTGCGCCAGAGGGGCAGGCGATCATCTTTGTCGCCCTGTTGATTATCGCTGCGCTGATCTTTCTGCAGGGCAACGCCATATT
>JAIOHN010000188.1 GCA_019912985.1 Anaerolineae bacterium
GGTGTTGAGCGCGGTGGGATTATTGGCCGCATACTCGCGCAGTTCCTCGGCCATCTGGTCACAATAACCTACTGCGGTGGGGTCAACATCTGGCACAAAAGCGGCATTGGCCGCCAGGGTTTCTGCCAGGCTTTGAATATCGCGCGCACAACGCATCAATGGTGTGCCGCCGACCCACCCCAACGGGCGCTCGGTGGGGGAAAGTGCCTCATTCGCCAGCAGTTCAAGATCGTGACGGATGTCACGCGCGATGACGTAATACGTTCCCGGCGCTGCACCAAACCAGCCTTCCGGCCTTGCATCCACGCTGACCAGACGCGCCGCCAGCAGTTCGAGATCCAACCGGATATAAACAGGCAGCTGCGGATCATTGATGTCCAGGCTCCCGCTCCAACCAAGGGGCCGCTCGCTTTGGAGCTGATTTTCGGCCAGCAGTTCCAGGTCGGTACGGGCATTCACCAGGATGATGAGTGCATCGTTCGGGATGGGACTTACAGCTTGCTGCGCCAATGCCGGGGAAATAAACAAAAAGCTAAGCACAATCAGCGCGAGAGATTTCACGGTATTATCTACCTCGGTTTGTATCCGCTAGAAAAATTATACACCTCACCCACGGGTTGCGAGCCTTCACATCTAGCTCTGTTGGGCGATATTAAGCAGCAGTTCTCCGGCAAAGCGGCACAGCAGATTCAGCAGTATAACGTCGGTATCAGAGAAGGGTTCGTCCGAGGGCTGGTTGAGTGCTTCCAGCACACCGAGTACCCGTCCGCCGCCGATCAATGGCACCGCGACGATGGACTGGGTGCGGAATTTGAATGTGTCGTCAATCGTCTCGGAAAAACGTTCGTCCCGTCGCACATCGCGCACCAGGGTAGGCCGGGCGTTTTGTACGACCCATCCGGCAATGCCCTCATCTGCCGGGATACGGTATCCTTGCAGACGTTCGGCCAGCGCCCCCTGGACCAGGATGAATTTTAGCTCGTGCGTTTCCTCATCCAGCAGCAGCAGCGATCCTTCGGGTGCCTGTACCAACTCCAGCGCCCAGGTGAACAGATTGTGCAGCAGCGGCATCAGGGCCGAATCGTCGGCGTCCTGTACCCGCTCAACCAGTGTATTGAGGTTCTCGACGAAATTGCGCAGGGTGCTGAGTTCTTTCTGCAAAGCGTGATTTTCGCTCTGTAAGCGCGCATTTTCACGTTGAAGGACGCCAAGTGTGTTGGTGACCATAATATGTGCTCCCGCTTTTGCCTGCGTTGACTCTATTCTAGCAACGATTGGATTTTCGTACCGCAAACGGCACTTAATCGTAGGCCAACTAACTTATCCAAAATATATCCCAACACACAATTCCAAAATTAAAACTTGACGTTCCATCAACTTTGTGATTATGATATAATGACAACGAAGATAAGATAGCATACCACTTCTTCTTTTCAACAGGTATCCAACACACATTTGTGACCCAAAACTGTTCGCTGCATTCCTGCTGCATCAGTGCGTTCTCTCTTAACAACCACTAGTATTGTCAACGTACCGGGCCTCATAAGGCAAACTTTACCCCGGAGTATTTCTACATGGATATTGCACAACTCGAACATAAAACGCTTGAAGAATTGCGTCAGCTTGCCCGTGAGGCCAACGTTTCTGGCTACAGCCGGCTCAAGAAGCAAGATCTGGTCCTGTCACTGCTCAGAAACGAAGCTGAGAAACGTGGGCATCAACTGCGGGGTGGCGTACTGGAAATTGTTGACGACGGTATCGGATTTTTGCGGGCGGAGCATTATCTGCCAGGGCCGAACGACATTTATGTCAGCCAGACGCAGATCCGACGCTTTAATCTACGTACCGGCGACATGGTCATCGGCCAGGTACGCGCACCCAAGGACTCGGAAAAGTATTTTGGCCTGCTGCGGGTGGACGCCGTAAATGGTTTAAACCCCGAAGAAGCCAAATACCGCGCGAACTTTGAAGACTTGACCCCCATTTTTCCACTCGAACGCTTTAATTTAGAAACCAATGCCCGCATCCTGTCGACCCGGTTGCTGAATCTGATCGCACCGATTGGCAAGGGACAGCGTGGCTTGATCGTTTCGCCGCCGAAAGCCGGTAAGACGACCGTCTTGAAAGAGGTCGCTAACGCCATCAGCCGGAATTACCCGGATGTGCATTTGATGATCGCGCTGATTGGTGAGCGGCCTGAAGAAGTGACCGACATGGATCGCTCGGTGGATGCCGAAGTCATCGCGTCAACCTTTGACGATCCGGTGCAGCATCATGTGCGCGTGGCTGAAATGGCGCTCAATCGTGCCAAGCGGCTGGTGGAAAGCAAGCGCGATGTGGTGATCTTGCTCGACAGCATTACCCGCCTTGCGCGTGCATACAATCTGGTCGTGCCGACCAGTGGTCGCACGCTCTCCGGTGGTCTTGATCCGTCAGCGGTGCACCCGCCAAAACGCATTTTCGGTGCGGCGCGTAATGTCGAAGAAGGCGGCAGCCTGACGATTGTGGCGACCTGCCTTGTCAATACCGGCAGCAAGATGGATGATGTGATTTACGAAGAGTTCAAAGGCACCGGCAACATGGAGCTGCACCTCAGCCGTAAATTGCAGGAACGCCGCATTTTCCCGGCCTTCGACATCGAGCAGTCATCCACCCGGCGCGAAGAACTGCTGCTGGGGCCGGATCTTCTCCAGCGTGTGTATACACTGCGCCGTATGGTCTCGCACCTGTCGGAAGACCAGGATATTGGCCCGGCTGGCGCTTACGAGCAGCTACTCAACAACTTCCGCCAGTCGGAGAGCAACGAGGAATTCCTCGATTCGCTGCCTGGCTCCAACGTCAATGCCTCGATGAACAGTTACCGCTGAAGGCAAAATTACCAGTACAACTAACAGACACTCCCGTCTTTAGTCATCAATACGGGCGAGTTGCGCAGGCGACTCGCCCGTTTGCGTTTTGGTCGCTCTCTTGTCTCCGCTGCGCTAAAATCTCGGCCATGTGAGGGACAGAAACAAACGAGGTATCTATGGATCTGAGCGATTATACCCCTTCAACCGATCTTGCCCTGGCGGAGACTCTACCCGCCCGCTGGTATACCGACCCCACCTTTCTGCAACTGGAAACAGAGCGCATTTTCTGGAAGACATGGCAGCCGGTCGGTCATGTCGAGGATGTGATGCGCCCTGGTGACTTTTTCACGTGCGAGGTGGTGGGCGAACCATTAGTCATTACACGCGGGCAGGATCAGCAACTGCGCGCTTTCTACAATGTCTGTATGCACCGCGCGGGACCGGTTGCTCTGGGGCGAGGTAATCGCAAGAGCTTGCAGTGCAAGTATCATGGCTGGACCTATGGGCTGGACGGCAGATTGATGAACGCGCCGGAATTTGAAGGGGTGATTAACTGGCAGAAGGAAGCGGTTTGCCTCCAACCGGTGCGGGTCGAAGCCTGGGGACCGTGGGTGTTTGTTAATCTCGATCCCGACGCTGCCCCCATGAAGCAGACTTATGGACCGATCCACGACGAGATTGTCCGCAAGGGCTTCCAGATCGACCATATGCGGCTGGTCGAGCGGCGTGATTACCTGATTGACTGCAACTGGAAAGTGTATGTCGATAATTATCTGGAAGGCTACCACCTACCCATCGCCCATCCGGGATTGTTCCGCGAACTGGATTATGACCAGTACCGCGTGGATACTTATCGGTACTACTCCATGCAGTATGCGCCGATCCGCGAGGTGAAAGAGGGCGACCATCATGATCGCCGTTATGTTCGTAGCGGCGATGGGGAAGAAGATGCGCTCTACTACTGGATTTTCCCCAATGTGATGCTTAACGTCTATCTGGACAACACGTCGATCAACATCATTCTGCCGGTGGGGCATGATAAGACACTGACGATTTTCGAGTGGTATTTCGAGCAGCCGGGCACCGGAGCTGGTTGGGAGAGTATGCAGCAGATTATCGCCTTCAGTGACGAAATTCAGCAGGAAGATATTCAAATCTGCGAAACCGTGCAGAAGGGCTTGCAATCACGCGCCTATGATAAGGGCCGCTTCTCGGTCAAGCGTGAGAACGGCGTGCATCACTTCCAATCGCTGGTGCATGAATTTCTGACGCGAGAGTAATCTCGCGGAATCAAAAAGCCGGAGCCAAAAGCCCCGGCTTCAGCATAGTTCAATCACTTAGACATGATAATACAACTTCGCAGCAAC
Organism: Anaerolineae bacterium; assembly: GCA_019912985.1. Lineage (GTDB taxonomy): Bacteria > Chloroflexota > Anaerolineae > Aggregatilineales > Phototrophicaceae > JAIOHN01. The sequence goes on from JAIOHN010000188.1 coordinate 4,217, forward strand.
CCCTTCGGCCTCGTTGTTGAGTTTGATGGCGGCTGCACCTGAGACCAGTTCGATCTGGCTGTTCAGGAGCAATGCCTGCCGCACCAGCGAGTCCGCCTGTTCAATGTCGCGGATCGGCCAGCTCATCAGCAGCGTTTCAATCTGCTGCATTTCCAGCGCGTTTTCTACGGCTTCCTTGCCGATCGCACCGCGTCCATCCGCTTTGGCGAAACCGATGACCTCATTCACAAGGTCCATCTCCTGATCGCGCTCGTAATTCACGGCGATAGGGTGAATACGTTCGAAAATATCCGAGACTTTGGTGCGCAGCGGGATGTTCAACACATTGACCACCCGGCTCCGCCAGCTCTCGTCCAACAGGCGGTAAACCTCATGGGCCGATTGTTCGCTCCCGGCGAGGATAACCCGATGTACCGCTTTATCGCTGGCGATCGCTTCAGTCTGGTCAGCGACATCACGATAGAAGCGCTCATGGTGTTCCTCAATCATCGCTTCATAGCTGTCGCGGTTCCGACCCTGGGTGAGTTTATGCCCGCCAACAACCGCCGCCGTGGCTGGTACCAGCGGCTTTCCGCCGAAATCATATTCTTCGAGGTCGATTTCCATCGCCTCCTCGAATGAAGTGCCGCCCAGATAACTGAAGTAAAAGGCTGCTTCTTCCTGGTTAATCATCGCCACCACGTAGGGTTCATATTCATCGAGTACCCAGACCAGCGGCGATACCAACGGTGCGCCAAAAGTGGCGCGAGGCTCGACCGGCACCGGCAGCGGGTAAATCTGCTCGTTGTCCTCCTCAAAAAAGGCGACCAATCCCTTGCTGCTCGGCTGATAATCATCGAAAAACGCGTTGATGCGTTCCCGAATGCTGGCCCATGTTTCCTGCTGCGCTTCCGGCAGATTTTCCTCGATCCGCCGCAGCCCGTTTTTGAGTTCAATTTCCCAGGCAGGGGTATTCGCCTGATTTTCACGTACGGCATTATCGACAGTGAGATAGAGTGAGAAAATATGGGTCTGCCCCAGCAAAGACTTCACGTTTTCCAGGTTCAGCATGAAACGAACCTCCTTCATGTGCTTAGTGGGTATTCCTTACATTATAACTTACAAGCATTAGAGGTGTATTGGTTTAGCCTTTGGGCTTATTAAGCGTTGGCGAGCGGAAGCCTTCGCCATAGGCGGTATGTCCCTGGCCGATCACAATGAAGGCCCGGTCATCAATGGCAAACACCAACCGGCGCAGTTCGTTGATCTCCGGGCGCATCACGGTCACGAAAAGCACGGTTCGTTCGCGCTGCGTATACATGCCACGCCCATCCCAGCCAGTCACGCCGCGTTTCAACTGGTTGATGATGGCATCGGCCACCGGGCCGGGCTTATCGGTAATGATGGTGGCGGTGCGGATGGTACTGGGACCTTCCAGTACATAATCTGCGACGGCACCATCCACGAAAATGGCGACGATCGCATACAGTGCAGCCTCCCACCCAAACACCAATCCAGCCAGCAGCACCACCCCGGTATCGGTATAGAGATAGGTGTTGTTGAGCGAAAGCCCCATCTTGTTTTGCAGGATGCGGGCAATGGTCGAGGTGCCGCCGAGTGTCGCCCCGGCGCGATAGACCAATCCACCCGCGATGCCGCCGACAATGCCACCAAACACCGCATTGAGCAGGCGGTCATTGGTCAGGCCAGGAGGGAAGTAGGGTGCAAGCAGGTCAATTGCCAGCGAATAGATCACCAGGAAAAAGACCGTCCGGGCGACCACACGCCAGCCACCGAGCATCCGGTAGCCCAGGATTTGAATCGGGATGTTGCCGATCAGCACCAGCAAGCCAACTGGTAGCCCAAACAGCGCATTCAGAATCACTGCAATGCCCGAAACCCCGCCGGGGGCAACATCGGCCGGGCGATAAAAGAGGTTGACCGATACTGCCGCGACCAGTGCGCCGATTGTGATCAACAGCAGGCGTCCGGTCACCGCCTGCCAGCCTTGATTGTAGTTCGTTTCTGCCACGCTGAATGATCCCTGATGGTACACGAATGGATGACAGACATTGTACAGGAACAGCGGGGCGCTTGCATCATGCTGATGCGTGATCAGGGCCTCAAAACTCATGCGTCATTCAAACCAAAACAGAATTGATCATGCTATAATCAAACGAGCATTTAATTAATTCAGGGGTGCATAGAATCCTATGGCAGCGGCAGATCCACAAGAGACTGGTTTTGATTTTTTTAAACTCGAAAATTTTATGACCGACCAGCAGCGAAACGTCCGTGATCGGGTGCGCGAATTTGTGCAGACGGTCGTCAATCCGAAGATTAATCCTTACTGGGACCGGGCGGAATTCCCCTGGGAGATCGCCCACGCCATGAAAGACCTGGGTATCGTCGGTGGGGTGATTCGCGGCTGGGAAAGCGCCGGGCTAGACCCGCTTGAAATGGGTCTGGTGATGTACGAACTGGCGAAAGGTGATGGTTCAGTCAGCACGTTTTATGGTGTGCATTCCGGGCTGGCGATGGGGTCGATTGGGCTGCTCGGTTCCAACGAGCAGCGTGAGCGCTGGCTGCCAGCCATGTCACAGTTGGAGAAGATCGGCGCGTTTGCGCTGACCGAGCCAGAGCGCGGCTCGGATGCGGTCGATGTGCAGACGACCGCCCGGCTGGATGGCGATCACTACGTGCTCAACGGGGCCAAGCGCTGGATTGGCAACGCCTCAATCAGCGATGTATTGATTATCTGGGCGCGTGATACAGATGGCGATTTCGGCGGCTTTGTGATTGAGGACCCATCACAGGTTGAAGGCCTGACCATCACCGACCTGACGGGCAAGATCGGCAAACGGGCGGTGCTGAACGCCGACATCACCCTGGAAAATGTGCGTGTCCCGGCGGAAAACCGGCTGGCGAAGCCGCGTTCGTTCCGCGATGTAGGCAAGGTGCTGGCGCTGGGACGTTACGGCGTCTCCTGGGAGGCGGCAGGTGTGGCGGCTGGCGCGTTTGAAGCAGCACTGCGGTATGCGAAGGATCGTGAACAGTTCGGCAAGCCCATTGTCAGTTACCAGCTTATCCAGCAGAAGCTGGTGGAGATGGCGACCGAAGTCACACAGATGCAGTTGATCTGCTTTCAGCTGGCGCAGTTGATCGCCACTGACCAGATGACGGAAGGCATCGTCTCGATGGCGAAGTACAACAACGCCCGCAAAGCGCGGCAGGTGGCGCTGCTGGCACGCGAGACAATGGGCGGCAACGGCATCCTGATTGAAAATCACGTTGCACGTCTGCTGACTGATGCCGAGATTATCTACACCTATGAAGGCACCAACGAGATCAATATGCTGCTGGTCGGGCGCGAACTGACCGGCTTCAACGCGATTGCATAGTGGCTTTCGTTGGCGGCGCAGGGATGCGGCTCAGTGTCTGTACGAGATCGTAGAGGCGGGTAAAAGTCTGTGATTCGCCCAGGCCATTGAGCTGCCAGCGTGGATCGCCGTCGGAGTCGAGGATCGACACGTGCAGCGCGGCCTCTTCCGTGAGGTGATAACCGGTGCGCTCCAGGGCGCGCCGGGTCCACAGGGCGGCAAGCCCCTCGCCGCTGACTTTGATCGGCAGGCAGGTGTCTGAGGTCACATTGAACGAACCGCTGGCGGCATCAAAACGAACGCCTTCGGTATAAAATGCGCGCTCAAATGCACCGTTGAGCACAAGGTCCTCTGGTGCGCCGCTGTGCAGCTTGCCCTCCGCCAGCAGCCACACGCGATCCGCAGTCCGCAGCGCCAGATCGAGATCATGGGTCGCCAGCAGGATGGTGCGTCCCGTCTGGCGGGTGATCGACTTGAGCAGCCGCATCACCTCCACCCGGCGCGGAATATCGAGAAAAGCAGTTGGCTCATCGAGGATCATCAGCGCCGGCTCCTGTGCCAGCGCCCGCGCGATCATGATTTTCTGGCGCTGGCCGTCGCTCAATTCACTCACGGGGCGCGCGGCCACATCTTCCGCATTGACCGCACCCACAGCCCAGCGTACGACTTCCTCATCCTTTTTGCTGAGGCGGCCTGTCCAGTCGGTGTAAGGATGTCGCCCTAGGGCCACCAACTCATAACCGGTTAGCAGGCCCACATGAGGCCGGTCCGTCAATACCAGACTGAGCATCTGCGCCAGCTCCGCCGCTTTCATCTGGTGAACATTGTGATTGAGCAGCAGCACTTCACCCGCCAGCGGCTGCTGCACCCCGGCCAGCGTGCGCAGCAAGGTAGATTTTCCTGCGCCATTGGGTCCCATCAGGCACACCAGTTCACCGGCTTGCAGGCTGAGCATGATATTTTCGGCAATCACGACGCTCGGCTGGCGCGGTGCCTGATAGCCGATGCTGAGGGCATCTGTTTCGAGTACGGTCATGAGGAGAACGTCTTTTGCAGGCTGCGCTGGCGTAAAATGACCCAGATGACAACTGGTGCACCGAACAGCGCAGTCACGGCGTTGACCGGCAGCACGATATTGCTCCCCGGCACTTCAGCGACAAATGCGGCCAGCAGTGCCACAATCGCGCCCATCAGCACGGTCGCCGGGATGAGCAGGCGATGGTCGGAGGAATTGAATAATCCCCGGCACAGATGCGGCACGGCCACGCCGATAAAGCCGATTGGCCCGCAGAAGGCGGTGACGACCCCGGCCAGCACGCCAGTCGCCAGCACAATGGCGAAGCGCGCCCGGTTGAGGTTGAGTCCCATGCTGCGGGCGTAATTCTCGCCGAGCAGCAGTGCGTTGAGCGGCTTTGCCAGCGCGAAGGCGACCACCAGCCCGACAATGACCGCCGGGGCCAGTACGGTGAGCTGCCCCCATGTGACACCGCCGAAGGTGCCAAATCCCCAGTTGATGTAAGCCTGCACACGCTCGGGAATGGTGAAGTAGATCAGAAAGCTGACAATCGCGCTGGTCATATAACCGAACATCAGGCCCAGGATGAGCAGAGTCGTGGCACTGCGCACCCGGCGCGCCACCAGCAGCACCAGCATCATGGTCAGCGCCGCGCCGATTCCAGCGGCCAACGCTAGCCCAAAATCGCCGACAAAGCCAATTCCCGCCAGAACTGCACCGCCAGCCGTGCCGACAGAAAGCACCACCAGCGCCACGCCCAGGCTGGCACCGGAACTGATGCCGAGGATGAAAGGGTCCGCCAGCGGATTATGGAAAAAGGTCTGCATCATCAGCCCACTGGCACTCAAGGCAGCGCCAGCCAGCACCGCCGTCAGCGCTTTGGGCAGGCGGAACTTGAGAACGATATTGGTCCAGGCGTCTTTTTCGGCCTGGCCGCCGGTCAGCACCGTGATGATC
>JAIOHN010000189.1 GCA_019912985.1 Anaerolineae bacterium
GATTGTGATACAAAGGACAGAGCAGATGAAAGTTGGCGTTCTGGCGCTGCAAGGCGCATTCATCGAACACGAAAAAACACTGCGAGGTTTGGGCGCAGAAGTTAAACAGGTGCGACTGCCCGCTGATCTCAATGATCTGGATGGGCTGATTATTCCCGGTGGCGAAAGCACCACTATTGGCAAACTGGCAGTGGAATATGGCCTGATCGAACCGCTGCGTGATTTTGCTCGCAGTAAGCCGACCTGGGGGACCTGTGCTGGGATGATCTTTCTGGCGAAAGATATAGGCATTGATCGCCAACCTATCCTTGGTGTGATGGATATTACGGTCAACCGCAACGCGTTTGGACGGCAGATCGACAGCTTTGAAGTGGATTTGGGCATCTCAGTGCTGGATGATCGCCCATTTCATGCGGTGTTTATTCGTGCACCTGTCGTCACGGCAGTTGATCAAAATGTAGACGTAATTTCGACGTTGGCAGACGGTCGTATCGTGGCTGTTCAGGAAGAACACTTGCTGGCAACAGCGTTTCATCCAGAGTTGACGGATGATAACCGTTTACATCAGTATTTCCTGAGTATAATAACCAAATAGTGGGCTTCACAAGCGCTGGCAACGTGCTAAAATATCGCCCGCTATCTGTGCTTTCTCATCGCGAGTTTGGGGGTATACATCCATGTACAGGATGCCGTTCTATATGGCTGATGATGTTGATTTTGATGATGACGAGGATATTGAGGTCGAAGAAGATCTCGATGAAGAGTTTGAGGACGAAGAAGATCTCGAAGAAGACTTTGAAGATATAGACGAAGAAGATCTCGGCGAAGTCCTTGAAGAAGAAGAGGAAGAGGATGACTTTGTCCTCATTGAAGAAGAGGAAGTGGAAGAAGAGGACGACTTCGTCGAGGATGAAGGTTACGACATCAGCGAGTTCGATGAAGATGAAAACCTCTACGACGATGACGATGACCTCTATTACGATGACGACGACGACGATTTTGACGATGACGACGATTATTAATCGTGCCGCTTGAGATTGAGCGGGTATTTCAGAGGGTTGACACGTGCGCCGAGTTATTACTTAGAATAAGTCGGCGCGCATTTTCTACGAAGGAAAAGCCTGAATAACCTCTGTGATTAAGGGGTTTACAAATCATTGATCAGGTATACAATGACTTATGGTCGCTTATTGCAAGCGACTATCATGTTTACGTTTTACGTAAGGACATCATGAACGACAGTAGTAGTTCCCAAGAACAGGTGCCGCCCTTACCTGGCGGCAGTAACGCAGACTAGTGTCGTCCCTCCTCTAACGGTTACCGGGATGACGCACTCGCGTTATTGCCGTCCCAACTCGTGAGAGTGGGAGAACCCCGGTAACAAGGCTCTGTTCCAGACAAATTACATAATCGCAATTTGCGGGGTGTGCCGTGCTCTATGTGCGTATCGCGCCGCATGTCTGTGCAACGGAGGATTCAATCATGTACAACGATCTGCTGCTCAACCGTCTCGCCCCCGTGGCAGAAGCTGATGGTCGTATCCAGGAACTGATTGACGAAATCGAAGAACTGGACAACCTGCTCAGCCCAGAAGCACAACAACTGATTCGTGATCTGCGCCCGCACACGGTCACGGATGACGTCTACGAAGATATTGACGAGCACGAAACCTTTGGTGGCCGTATCGCCGATAAAATGGCCTCCTTCGCTGGTAGCTGGAAATTTATCCTCTCCTTTATGGCGTTGATGGCTGTCTGGGTGGTGCTCAATGGCGCAATGGGTGAGCGCGCCTTTGATCCCTTCCCCTTTATTCTGCTTAATCTGGCCCTCAGCACACTGGCTGGGTTGCAGGCTCCCGTGATCTTGATGGCGCAAAATCGCCAGTCCACCAAGGACCGGGCCGTGGCCGAGAATGATTATCAGGTGAATTTGAAAAACGAGCTGGAAATCGCCGACCTGCATCGCAAAATTGATGTGCTCAGCGATTCGCTGCTGAACCAGACGCGGATGGTGAATGCGCTGGTGGCCGCCCGCCGCCAGGAGTTAAGCGCCACCGTGCGAGCGATGGAAAATGCTCGCGGCGATCTGAACAACGGAATTCACTAACACTTTTACGGGGCCGTTTTTGAGAACGGCCACGTTGAGTCATAATCATTTTTTAGCCACCAACAGAAAGGCAGCTCGTATGTCGCCATTTTTAGAGCAGATCGAACTCCAACTGCATGAAGCATTGGAAAAAGACGAACTCGAAAGTCTGCGCCCAATACTCAATGATGAGTATCCCGCGGACCTGGCCGATGCGATCGAACGGTTGGAGCTGGATGACCAGTACGAGGTATTCAGACTGCTTGAGCCGGAAGTCGCAGCGGAGGTGCTTAACGAACTGGGGGCGGATTCGACCCGCAGTCTGCTTGAGCGTATGCACCCGACCGAAGTCGGTGATCTGCTCGATGAAATGCCGATGGACGATGCGGTCGAAATTTTGACCGAGGACGTGCCTGAATATCAGGAAAAATATCTGGCGGAGATGGACCCGGAAGATGCGGCAGAAGTCAAGCGGCTGATGCAGTATCCACCGGAGAGCGCCGGTCTGTTGATGACAGAGCGGTACGTACACATCAGCGCTGATATTACTGCTGCTCAGGCCCTGAACCATGTACGGCAGGTGGATGAAGAAGTCGAGACTGTTACCGATCTTTACGTGCTGGACGCTTCCAGGCATCTGATTGGCGTGTTGTCCCTGCGTGAAATCATTACCGCAGCACCAGAAGCCCTGATTGGCGACATCATGGAGACGGATCTGGTTTCGGTTTTGCCGGATACCGACCAGGAAAAAGTGGCGCGGCTGGTGTCACGCTACAATTTTCTCGCGATGCCCGTGGTGGATGAAGCCAATGTGATGCTGGGTATTATCACGGTGGACGATATTATCGACGTCCTCACTGAGGAAAACACGGAAGACATCCTGCGTTTTGGCGGTGTCGAAGGTGGTGGGGTAGACCAGCCCTATTTCACAATCCCGCTGCTGAAAGTCATTCGCAGCCGTTTTGGCTGGCTACTGCTGTTGATGGTCGCGGATACATTAACTGGCACAGTGATGCGCCTGTTTAACGGCCAGCTTTCGACGGTAGTGGCACTCTCGTTTTACATCCCGCTGCTGATCGGCACAGGTGGTAATACAGGCTCTCAAACGGTCTCAACTATTATTCGCGGTCTCGCCGTGCAGGATATTCGTTTTCGTGACCTGTTCCATGTGCTGCGGCGGGAATTGCTTGGTGGCTTGCTCCTCGGCCTGGCGCTGAGTGTGGTCGCGGGATTGCGCGCCTACACCTGGGACCAGGACCCACAGTTGGCCCTGGTGGTAGGACTGTCTATTGTGATCATCTGTACCTGGGCGAACTTGATGGGATCGCTCATTCCAATGATCGCCCATCGTCTGGGGATTGACGCGGCGGTCGTATCCGCGCCAATGATTTCGACATTGGTTGATGCCACCGGCTTATTTATCTATCTCAGTATCGCCACTTTTATTCTAGGTCTTTGAACATAGCGCTAATTCTGAATGACAACCACGACGCCTTCTTCTGCCCAATCATAAAGCAGGCGGGCGTTATCCGAACTCAGCAGGATGCAGCCATAAGTCACTCGGGTGCCGAGGTTGTTCGTCCATAGGAGCTGGCTGCCACCGCGAGTGGGGAAGCCGTGGAAGCCATTGGTGAAATCTTCACCGGGGACTGGCCGGTACACGCCCAGGAACCAGGGCATTTCCAGATTCCAGCGCGAAGCATAAGCATTGGGGTCGTGCAGCAAAATCTGGTAGACACCCGGCCAGGTCGGGCTGTCATCAATGCCTGTACTGGCGATCCAATCCCATTTAAGCTGCCCATTCTCATAAACGCGGGTGCGCTGTTCGCTCATATCCACCACAATACGCTTGTTCGGCACCACGGGATACTCAAGGAAGTGATCCGGCGATGGGATGGTAATCGCCTGCCCGACGCTCAGATTATCGCCCACACCGGGATTGGCTTGCTGAATCCAGGGATAAGGCACCCCGTAATTCCAGGCGATGCTGATAATCGTCTCACCTGACTGGACAGTGTGCTGTGTGTCATGATGATAAACACGTGTGCTGGTATCAGTCTGATTACGTGAAACAGCAGTTTGCAGATCATGCGCGACTGTTTCAATGTCGATGTAACGGGTCTCACCCAATGCTGCATCCTGCTGTTGCAGGTAAGTGGTCAGCGGCGCTTCTTCCAGCGTGAGCGCCAGCCCTATCTGTGAGGATGGTGCGGGTTGGGCGGTTAGCCACTGGCTCCATTCGGAGGGCGGCACACGCCATTCATCCGACGCATCAGTGATCGGATCATACGTCGCGATGCGCAGCGGATTGGAGAGCAGCGCTTGCGCCTGGCTTACCATGGGTGAGGCATCCGTGACCTGTGGTTCCACCTGCAGCATCGGCAGTTCCAACTCCCCATCGGCCAATAGCTCGGACAAATTGCCTTCCAGTATGCCCATTAAACCGGCCACATTCAGTTCGCGCCCATCCTGCGCCGGGGTTGCGCGAACTTCACCATTCACCAGGGCGACACCCGCATTGACCGGGGGCAGGGCAAACTGTGGTGCGAGATTGTCGAAGGCTACCGCCGCGCGGACCATATCCACCGTCAGCACAGGCGCGACTTCGACTTTACCGAGCAGCGCGCGGATCGGATTCCCCTCACCACGTCCCTGTGCAAAAGCCGATTCTGCCGTTACTGCACCATCAACCGCGATTCCCAATTCTGCTGGATCAAAAGTCCAGGTGCGATCACCATCACGTACGGTCAGGGTGTCAAGCTGGCTGCTCAGGATAGTCGCTGCTTCGGTCTCCGACATGCCTCCCAGCTCCACACCCGCCGCGCTCACACCCGGCAAAATGCCGTTGTTGTAAATCAGCACCACACCCAGTGACAGCGCGGCACAGGTCGCCGCCATCACAATGGCAAAAGCAGCCAGCGGCACGAGGATCCACCATTTGCTGCGATTGCGACGACGCTGTCGAGGGACCGCCATAGGCCGTGCCGGTTGGCGGGGCGCAGGCGTGGGAATCTGGCGCTGAACACGAGTCGCGGGTGGGTTGTGCTGTGACCGCTGCATAACTGCTCTCTTAGTTGATTAGGATGTTTTCATTATAGGGGATAATCTCGCTCTGGATTCCGCTGTTTTCCCCACGTCACGCCTGCGTAGGGTGAGCGTCAGGTGAACCAATCTGCTTTGCCCCGCTTTCCTCAAGATGGTATGCTCTGCCTAACGAAGTGAATTTCATGCTCTATCAGGAGGAGTCATGGGGGAAGTTGAACTACTTTTAGATGTCAAGAATCAGCTTGGCGAAGGCCCAATGTGGGATGCGGATGCACAGAAATTCTACTGGACAGACATCGCTAATCACTGCTTCTTCAGCTACGACCCGGCCAGCGGCCAGCAGGAACGCTATGATATTGGTCAGCCGGTTGGCACCGTGGTGCTGCGTCAGCAAGGCGGCTTTGTACTGGCGATGCGCGATGGCTTTGCATTCTGGGACCCAGACAGCCAGAAACTTGAGATGATTATCGACCCGGAATCGGATAAGCCGCAGTCGCGCTTCAATGATGGCGCGGTGGATCGTCAGGGACGTTTCTGGGCCGGAACGATGGGGCCGGGTGGACCCGTCGGCGCACTTTACCGGTTGGATACGGATCTCTCGCTGCATACCATCCAGACAGGGGTTACGATCTCCAACGGCCTCGGCTGGAGTCCTGATAATAAAATTATGTATTTTTGTGATACAGCGACCCAAACGATTTATAAATTTGATTTTGATCCTGCAACGGGGGATGTCGAAAACCGGCGCGATTATGTGAAAATTCCTGAGGGGGATGGCTCACCGGATGGCCTGACTGTGGATCGAGACGGCTTTGTCTGGTCGGCGCGTTGGGATGGATGGAAGATCGCCCGCTTCGATCCAGACGGCAAGTTGGAGCGCGAGATTGCTATCCCAGCGGCGCGGGTGACCAGCTGTGTTTTTGGTGGTCCGAATCTGGATGAACTCTATATCACCACAGCGCGCATTGGCCTTAAGGAAAAAGATTTGCAAAGCCAACCGTCAGCGGGTGGTGTGTTTCACTTGAAAACGGATGTAACCGGCATTGCCGAACCGAAATTTGGTGCATAAATGAAAGAGACACGCAACTTTCTAGAAACATTAGGTCTGCCATCCGGTGATGCCTATGACCTGCCCACATCACAAAAGCGTTTCCCCGATGGCGCACAGTACCGTGTCGAGATTCCCAGTGTCGAGGGGCCGCAAGTGCTGGCGGCGGTGCTGGAAGCAGCTGAAAAAGAACAGGTGTTGATTCATCGCATTTCTCAAGGCAGCGGGATCATGCTCCTGACCGATGCTGAAATCCGCGAAATGGTGAGGCTTGGCGCGGAAGCGCGTATCGAAGTCAGCCTGTTCGTGGGGCCGCGTGCAGCCTGGGATACTGGCGCGCAGGTGACCGCCAGTGCGGGCAAGAACCTGGGTGCGCGGCTGCGTGGCATGGATCAGGTGGTGTATGCGGTAGAAGACATCAAACGCGCCTGCGCTTTGGGCATCCGCTCAGTGCTGATTGCCGATGAAGGGCTGCTGTGGCTGGCGACTGAGATGAAAAAGGCTGGCGACCTCCCGGCGGATCTGGTGCTGAAAATCTCAGTACAGATGGGAGCCGCTAATCCCATTTCTGTGCGTTGGATGGAACAGCTTGGTGCCGGTACCTACAATGTCCCGACTGATCTGTCGCTGCCGCAGCTGGCGGCCATCCGTCAGGCAGCCAACCTGCCACTGGATATGTACGTAGAAGTGCCGGATGATTTTGGTGGCTTTGTGCGCCATTACGAGGTGCCGGAGATTGTGCGCCTGACCGCGCCTGTATACGTCAAGCTGGGCTTGCGCAACGCGCCGAATATCTATCCCAGTGGCTTGCATGTTGAGCCAGTCGCAATCAATCTGGGACGGGAACGGGTTCACCGGGCCGCCGTTGCGCTGGATATGCTGCGCCGCTACTATTCTGATGCGGTAACCTCAGAACGTGGTGCTGCGGGTTTAGGCATTCCGGTAATCTAAACCGGCTCGATCTCCAGCCAATCAAACACCAGCGTCCAGCTGACATCACCTCTGGCTGGACGCGTGGTGAATTCCAGTATTGTCTCTGGTAGCAGTGCTTCCTTCGGGATAACGCCTGTGACAACCGTATCGCTAATGGCCTGTTGTTTTTGCAAAACTACGTGATATCCATTCACGCTTAAGGTCAGGTTCGGCAGCACGGAACGGTCTACAACGCTGGTGATGTGAAAACGAATGTGCAGATCACCTCGGTCAAGCGGTGGCAGCACAATCAGGCTGGCATGTGCGCTGCGCATGGCCCGGGAGGAACGATTCACTTCCTGTTCATACCAGCCTTCCCCACACAATGTAGGGTGGTCGAATTGAATTATGAGATGGCCCTCACTAGATTGTGGACAGGATGGTGTGACCGGAATGGAAACAGGCTGTGCCGCTTCTTGTTGGATGAGCTTGTGTGGTTGGTAGCGACTGGCACCCTCGATCTCGCTGTTTTCGAGCTGGTCAATCAAATTCACGCTGCCATCAGGCTGCTTACTGAACAGAATCAGGCGCTCATAGGGGATGAATGCCTGTTGTTCTGGGTGGACGAGAGCAAGGCCATCATCCTGAAACTCGCAGACGAAGCCTTGTTCAAAACCCAGTACACCGGAGCAAATGTACGCTTCAATCGGGATATCGCCGTATGCCATGTCCAGCGCACCAGATAAGGCCCAAGGTGATGAAGCCAGAAGCCACCCGGAGGCAAATACGCCGGGTGTATCCACAACGACCACGGAAGCTTCCAGGTCTAATTCTGGCGCTAGCGCGATGATCGAGCGTGTCAGGTGGCGAATAGTGTCTGATGTTTCCACAAAGAACTGATGCTGGTGAAGGGTAACAGCGAATGCGAGTATTACGACGACACCGCTGCCCACGCTGGCTAACATAGTGCCGAGGCGCGGTATTTTACGCAAAATGTCCAGCACAACCGCAACGATCAATGCAGCACCAATCGCACTTGTCAGGTAGACTCGCCAGTTCTCTAGCTGTGTGGGGCCAGTTAGAAAAGGGGCATACCCCAGGAACATCACCACTATGCCAACCAATATGATCAATAGCAGCTGTTTCCATGATAATGTGGCACGGCTGTGTTGTATAACCCACCAGCTTGTCAACGCCACGATCACACCAACCACCACAGTAAGCACTGTGTATTCTGAGGTTAGCCATTCCCATGCATACGACCATTCTGAAAGATGCCGCTGATACATTCGTATGATGGCCTCAACCAGCCTGGCAGGTGATGTCAGATGTTGTTCTGCCGATTGATGAATTAGGTCACCCAGATAATTATTGGATGGCGCGCGCAAGACCATTAACACGTTCAGGAACAACGGTGCAGGGATTAACCACCACTGCAATGCGACCCGGAACAGTCGTTTGCTGAAATGTCGGTCGAGCCACCATAGCAATAGCGGGCTAACGAGAAACAGGGGATACATCACCTCATACATCAGAAGAGTGGTTAGCTGCAACAGCCAAATTAGGGGCCACTGCCACCAGCGCGGATGCTGCCATGTAACGACCAGCAGATAGATCGCTGCCAGACCAGGCACCAGCGATGTCTGCACGTTAGTGGCTCGGAAGGACATCACGGCTTGATCTGCTGGATAGATGATAAACAGCAGTGCCGAGAAGAAAGCAAGGAAAGGCTGGTCGGGCAGCAGACGTCGCAGCAAACCAAAGAGCAGCAAGCCCTTGCTGATAAAAAGTGTAATAAACGCTAGATTAAATGCTACGAGAGCATATGGCTTGAGTAAAAATAAAAGGGTGAAAGGAGCGAAAACCATTGGACGAGTGGTGTTAGTGAAGTCAAAAAGCGGATTTTCACCTCGGAGCATTTTATAGACGATCGTCCATGATTCAAACTGCGGGAGGGTGCGTTGCAGGCCGAAGGGCAGCCAGAGTGCGCCGACAACAAGACAAATTGTGATACAAGCAACCAGAAAGATGCGCGACGTGCGCTCGGTTTGAAAGGGGGTTCTCATGTGTGCAGCGTTCCCGTCATCCACGGATTGCGTTAACCTCGCGCAGAGGGATGATCCCTATGTAGATGACCCGTAGTAGATTGAGTACAGCAGTATCGTTTAACAGACTGCACAACTCACTAATCAAATCAAACTGATTTGATTATAGGGTGTTTTGTTGTTCTACCAGCCGGGGCTTACGGTGTTTAGCCCGCTTTGCGATGGTGGCTTTTGTTGATCAGCTGAGGTGCAACCCGTTGTACGGAATCCAGAACATCATAAATATCAAACGGTTTGGGTAAGTAATCGTTTGCACCCAGGGTCAGGCCGCGCATCAGATCATCGTATTCGTAATCAGCAGACATTAAAATGAATGGAATACGAGACCAGTTTCCATTTCCGCGTACTTTTTCCAGCAGCTGATAACCATCCACATGTGGCATTTGTGTGTCCGTGATAATCAGGTCTGGAGTTTGGGTTTCGAGGCTGAGAAGTGCATCGCGGCCATTGCCTGCGGTGATCACTTCAAAACCAGCCACCTTGAGTAGGAAGGCCATACTACGCAGTAGTGGTGCATGGTCTTCAACGAGTAGAATTGTGCCCGATGCGTTGTGTTGTGCCATTTTGATTCCATTCCTCGCGCTTAACTCTAAATTAACCATAACCTAAAATCCCTTACGTGAACATAAATGGCACACAAATTTCACAAAAATTTCAGTAAGGATAACATGATAGGGGAGGATGTTGGCTCAACAGGTCTTGTGGAGTCTTGCAGCAGAGCAATGACCGGGCTGGTTTCGGTCTACACCAGCCCGAGTTCTTGAGCGCGAATCGAGGCCTGCATCCGGCTGTTGACTTCCAGCTTTCCGTAAATGTGTGTGATATGCTTTTTCACAGTACTGATGCCCACGTAAAGCTGGTCAGCGATGGCCTGATTGGAAAGCCCATCCGTGATGAGTTGCAAGATTTCCAGTTCGCGGTTGGAGAGCGGCTCGAACAGCGCTTGATTAGCCGCGATTACCTGCGGCGGGAAATAGGCTTTATTGGCGTTGTCCATCTCATAAGCCTGAATCATCTCGTGCAGCGCTTCCGCCAGGGTGGGCATTTGCTTACTGCTCTCTGCCAAGACCTGTTCTGATTCGGTATCCAGTATGCTGCGACTTTCGGTGAGCGGTGCCCATAAATTTAGCCAGGCCCCGGTATTTTCCTGCGTTGCCAGTGTGAGCAGGATTGCTGCTTTGGGATAATCGCTGGCCTGGACTGCGCGGACGACATAGAGCGGCAAGCACCAGGCCATCGCCCCCTCGCCCTGGATAGTCACCGCATAATTCACAGCGCGGTACAGCCGCATCCGCAAATCTGCTTCTTCATTGGCATCAATCAGCGCCAGTGCCATCCCCCAGTCTACAAAAAATTGGAGTGTGGGATGATCCGCAATACGCTCCGCTTCCTCAAGCGATGGCCGTGCTTTGGTGGGATTGCCTTCCAGCACCGCCACCAATCCCTGCACAGTGAGCGCATAAGCCTGAGATAGTTGATGATTGGTGTTGATAGCCACTTGCAGATTTTGATCGCTCAAGCTGCGAGCCTGTTCCAGATCACCTTGCAGCACTGCGGCCAGGCTGATGGTCGCGGTGGACATCAGCTTGCCGGAGTGTTCGCCTGTTTTGTGGCTTAGTTCGAACATCTCCTGCGCCAACTGCACACTCAGTTCTAAATCGCCTAGAAGGAGCAAGTCCGTGCTCAGGTTATACAGAGCGTAAATGACGCCCGTGAGATCACCGCAGCGCTGGCGTAATTCCAGACTTTGGCGCTGATAACTGGCCGCCTCCAGCAGCCCATCAGAGGTTGTCACATGCCGCGCCATGAAATGCAGCGCCCACGCCAGATAAAAGTTGTCGTTCTGAGCCTGAAACATCTCCAGGCTTTTCTGCACCAGACTGGAACTGTGCTCCGTATTATCCGCCAGCTCATAATAAGCGATGCCCATCAGCAGGATGCAGATCGCACTGCTGGTTTTATCGCCTGCCTGTTGAAACACTGCCAGCATTGACTCCAACGATTCGACGGAGTCGGGGTAACGGGTGAGCGAACCTTCGCGCCAGCGGTTCATCCATAGTTCCAATAGATCGATTCTGGTAAGCAGTAACCGAGCTTCCTCACTGCGATTAAGGGCCATCTGCTGTGCCGCTGCACGGAAAAGCGTTTCCGCTTCGCGATAGCGGTTGCGCATCATGCAGTACCAGAAAAGACTCTCTAATGACTGACCGAGCAGTGTCACGTTGACCTGTTCCACCGCGTAAAGCCATGCCAACCGGATGTTCTCAAAACTCGCTTCCACCTCATCAAGGAATTCTAGCTGGGCCTCACCTTTGACGTCGTTTTCATGCTCGGCCAACCAGCGAAGATAATAGCGGCTGTGGGCTTCCTGCATGGCCTCCTGTTCGCCGCTTTTTTCCAGATGCTCCTGGGCATACTGGCGCAGCAGTTCGTGGATTTCATAGTGGCCGCTGTTGCTGCGCGTGATCAGCGATTTGTTGATGAAGATGGAAAGCGTATTCAGATTGGCATTGGTGATGGTTTGTACGGCGCGCCGGTTAAAACCGCTGTGGAACACTGCCATTCGATAAAGGCTCTGCTGCTCTTCCGGTGCGAGGCACTTCCACGAAGATTCAAACGTCGCCCAGATGCTGTGATGGCGATCCGGCATATCATGGAAATTGGCCGTTAGGAACGCGACATTTTGCTCGATCTCATCCGCGATCTCATCCGGCAGCAGGAGATCGACCCAGGCTGCGGCCAGTTCAACCGCTAATGGCATCCCCTGTGTCAGGTGGCAGATCCGCATTATGCCTGATAGGTTGGATTGGGTTAGCTCAAAATCGGGTTTTGCCCGTCGTGCACTCTGCAAAAATAATTGGGCAGCACTGGACTGCACCGCTTCGTCAACGGTGCTCCAATCTGCGACCGGCAAGCCTTCGACCGTAAAGGCAACTTCGCCACGTAAATTTAGTCGGTCGCGTGAAGTGACGAGGACTTTGAGATCTGGCGCAGCAACCAGCATTTCGTTAATCAGGTCTGCGCCCTGGTCCATCAATTCGATATTGTCCAGTACCAGCAAGATGCGCTTATCACGCAGATAATACATCAATTGGTCTTTGGGGGTGATGTCGGGGTTGAAAGTAAAACCAATAGTATCCGCGATTGTCAGGGTGATATCTTGCCAGGTACTGGCGACCTGGGCAGCAATGTAGTAGACGCGATTCTCAAACCTTGCAAGCCGCTGCTCCGCGACTGCCAGTGCCAGGCGCGACTTCCCAATTCCCCCTAATCCAAGTAATGTGACCAAACGCACCTCTGGCTGATCGAGCAGTGCGTTTAATCGCTGGATCTCTTTTTCACGTCCGATAAAAGGGGTGGTTTGGGCGGGCAGGCGAATACTTGTTCCGGGACTAGCCGTGAATGCCATTAAAGACAGCTCCTGTCCATCAACCCCGCTGTTGCATGTTTTACTTAAAT
Source organism: Anaerolineae bacterium (assembly GCA_019912985.1). GTDB lineage: Bacteria > Chloroflexota > Anaerolineae > Aggregatilineales > Phototrophicaceae > JAIOHN01. Next base: position 12,655 of record JAIOHN010000189.1, read on the forward strand.
GCCTCTACTCAGGAAAATGATACACGGAAAGCCTGCTTAAAACCAACTCTGTAGGGGGAACGTGTTCGAGGGAAACGCAAAACCGGATGACTGGCGTACTTAATGAGGCCCAGTCATCCGGTGATAGGAGCTTATGATTGTGGGATTCCACATTGATAAAATCAGCGTGGAATTTGTAGCAGGGGTTAGTTTACCTCAGTGATGACCTCGACACCCGTGTTCGCATGGATCTTGTTGGCCGTGTCGCCGAAGAAAAAACGCTCCAGCTTATTCTGCGCCGCGTTCATGACTACTAGGTCGATGTCATGGTTGGCGACGAATTTGGAAACGGTGGCAGTCATATCGCCCGCTTCAACGATTGAGGCAACGGCTTTAATTCCCTGCTTTTTCAATTTATTCGCCTGTGCATTCACGTAACGCTGCGCGTTTACCTGTGCCTGGCGGTGCGTCTGCTGGTCCAGCAGTGTGCTGTCGCTTAGCAGCGCGGCATTGCCTGATTTGTACACATGGACAAGGTGCAGCTCCGCATGATGTGTGCGAGCCAGTTCCATTGCGCGGACAACTGCTCGTTCTGACAGGCCAGATCCATCCAGCGGTACCAGAATTTTCGTATAGTGAGTCGCTGCTACCGCAGCGATTTCACGGGTAGCGCGAGTGTGGGCAATGTTGTAATAAGGATTGAGCGCTGAGCTGGACATGAGTCGTTTCTCCCTGGAAGAAATTCTTACGAGCGGTTAAAGGCTAGCAGGCTGAAGGTTGCACTCAGCAGGCTGACACGCTTGCCCGTGGTGCGTTGAGTTTCTCGTGACGGACGATGTGCCGATTTATGGGCGGGATGGTTGATTTTCAAGTCCGTTCGTGTCTGAGAAGTTCGGTAGTTTTTCATCTTGCCTGCACCCTGTGTTTGCATTTGATGATTGAACTATATGCCATCTGAAAAGAGGGCGTCGTCCACCAAAGGTGGAATTAGGGCAAAGGACGGGGTGGAAGTGGGGTGGATGTGGGGTAGAAGCCGCCGATTTGAAGCCATCCTTAGTCTTCATCCGCCAAATCCAGGTAAAAATTGGCTGATTCAGGCTAATGGTTACCCCATGAATCGCTGCAGGCCCTCTTTATATATGCGCAATATATGCGCATGAGAGGTTTTCTACAGGAAACAGCTTATTTTCGATGTGCTTCGCCGGTTTCTGACAGGACTTCCACCCCCTCGCGCAAAAAGTTCCACCTTCGGAGGGCGACAGCTCTGGTCGGCGTATGGTATCACTATATCAACGCTGTGAAATACGAGTGCAGGGGAGAGAGAAATCATGGAAAAGCAAAATCACCCGGTTTTCCCAGAATACAGGATTGTCGATCCCAGCCCGGTTTTTGCCGAAGCGCTGCGTGCGGACTCCAATTATGAAATGGACTGGCTGTGGGTTGCAGCCAAAGTCAGCAGCCAACAGGAACGCCAATACTGCCTGGAGCGTGCGCTATACATCAACCCGGAGAGCGCTGTGGTGCGACAAAGTCTGGCTGCTGTAGCAGCGACCATAGCAAAACAGCTACCGGAAACAAGACCACAAACTGAATCAAATCACTGGTTTAAGTTGATTACCCGGTTTGTAGCTGGGTAAGGGGAGATTGATGATGTTGAATAGCGTAACAAAACCAATTGCGCGCTGGTTTGGAACTAAACCACAATCGTCCCACAAGATAATTCCAGCGGATAAAGTGTTTTATCTTCGCAACGGAAATCATCATGTAAAACTGATTTCCGGAAAGGCCTGGATCAGCTTTGAGGGAAAAGACCTTCTGCTCACAGCCCAGGGTGAATGTCAGGTTCTGGTACGCGGCAAATATCCTGCTTTGATTACGTCGGCGGATAAAAACCCCGTGACGATTGAAATCCAGACCAGAGTGAATTGATGCAAGCCCTTCACACTGCCGTTTTAAACCCACCTCAATCTTCATTTGTAAATAAATAAGAGCCAGTTACCTAGATAACCGGCTCTTGCTGTATAAATTTGCTTGATAATTCTAGGGTGCGACCACGTACCAGACGTCACCCACACCCTGACCGGTGGTATCGCCAGGGGCAGCATCGTCTTTCCAGAAGTAGAGCGGCATATCATTATAAGTTACTTGCAGCGAGCCATCGGTCCGCTCAGTCGTGCCAAGTGTACCTTCTGCACCCGGCCCGCTGCCCAACTTCGTTTCAGCAGCAACAATAAGCGGCGGCCAGTTCTCGGCACACTGATCATAGCAGCTGCTGACACCTGGCTCGTCGTTGGTGAACATATACAGGGTCTTGCCGTTGTTGGCGACCAGGAAATCACCCAGTTCATCGCTGCTGCTGACCGCGACCGTCTCTGCTGGCACTGTATACCAGACGTCGCCCACACCTTCGCCGGTCATATCACCAAGCGCGGCATCGTCTTTCCAGTAGTACAGCGGCATGCCGTTGTAGGTCACTTGCAGTGTGCCATCGGTGCGCTCGGTGGTGCCCAGTTCGCCCCACAGATTGACACCAGGGACAATAGCATCAGCACTTTCGACCGTGAGTGGCGGCCAGTTCGCAGCACATTGATCGTAGCAGTTGCTAACGCCATCCTCGTCGTTGGTGAACATGTACAGGGTCATACCATCTGGCCCGACCAGCACTGAGGCGGTATCGCCATGCGCGAATGCGTACACCGTCGCCGGGGGAACGACCCACCAGACACTGCCCACGCCCTGACCGGTCGTATCACCTGGTGCTTCATCGCGTGCCCAGTAATACAGAGGCATGCCGTTATAGGCTACCTGCAGTGTGCCATCCGTGCGTTCGACTGTACTGAATTCACCGGGAATACCTTCTGCGGCGGTCACTTGGTCAGCACTCTCAACCGTGAGTGGCGGCCAATTTTCGGCACATTGATCGTAGCAGACTGTCTCGCCCAATGGATCGCGGGTAAACATATATAGAGTCATGCCATCTGGGCCGACCATGAACTCACCAAGATCATCCGAACTGCTCAGGCCGATGAGTGTATCCTGCGCCGCGACGGGCAAGACCAGCACCAGTAAACATAAGACAACAAGCAGTTTTTGTTTCCAAGACATAGTCTTTCTCCTCCTGAACATGATGTTTTATCGAAGGGTGCGCACCTTCACGAAGTTATACGCCGTCAGTCGTGGATTTGGATTGCAAAGGTGGAAAATCAGTTTTTCAAGTGGGAAAATTCAGGATGGATTATCGTTCTCGGTCGGGCGATTTACGCGCTCGGCTTCATATAAGCTGACCAGTCTTGAAAGAATGATGACCGTATAGAGTACCCCGGTGACTGCTTCAAAAATGGCGAATGATTGGGCATAAAACTTCGCTGGTGTGATGTCACCATAGCCCAGTGTAGTCAACGTGGTATAGCTAAAGTAAAACAACTGCTGCCAGCTCACTGCTGCTCCTGAATTGACCGCAAATGACCCCGGTTCCACCAGTTCAATGAAACCGAAAATGGGCGCATAGAGAAATCCACTCGCCAGGTAAAGTGAAGCGGCAGCGAGGACGACCTCAATTAACACACGCTTCGCCGCGAAGATATAATAGATTAACACCACAATCAGGGTCGATATATAGAGAGTCGCTGTCAGGTAGAGTGCTGGCAGGGCAATTGTCCCAGGCACATAAGCATTCACAACCCCTGAGATGAACGTTCCGATACCGAACACCGTAATCATGATGCGGCTGGAACGCTGCTTTGTAAGCAGATAGACAGCAATCACAAACTCAAAGCTAAAGACCACATAAAACAAGGCAGGTTGGAGTCCCGGACCTGTTGAAAACGGATAAATCAGATTGTGAATCAATATGCTGGACAGCAGAAATAGATTTTTATTGCGTTCCTGTTTCAATGGCATGAACTCCTCCAGTGGGGTGTGCGCTGCATACTATACCACGATCCCTGGAAGCTGAGCATTCTGCCTGAATTCTAATTTCCATACCCGTCACAGCCTGATTTGACCGCTTTGCTTTGTTTTTCTGACCACTTGTTACGGGATTGACATTTTCTGTTACACTTTTCACTGTTAAAATTACGGAGTATCTACCAGAGACGAAAAAGGTATGATCGGCACACAGTTGGGGCCATATATACTGGTCGAAGAGATCGCCAGGGGGGGAATGGCGACGATTTACCGTGCCTATCATCCGAGTGTGGATCGCTTTGTTGCACTCAAAGTGCTCCATCGTTCGATCGCAGGCGACCCCCGAAGTATGGAGCGGTTCCAGCGTGAAGCCAAGCTGGTGACACGACTGGAACACCCGCATCTGCTGCCCACTTATGACTACAGCGCCAGCCACGACCCGCCCTATATTGTCATGCGCTATCTGGAGGGCTGCACCCTCTCTGATGTGCTGAATAAAGACAAACTACCGCTTGGCGAAATCGCCTTCATGATGCGTCAGATCACCTCAGCGCTGGATTATGCCCATCGCCAGGATGTGGTGCATCGCGATATTAAGCCATCGAACATCTTGATCGACCAGGATGGCAACGCGTTCATTACGGATTTCGGTATCGCGCGGATGATGGGTATGGCCGAAGGGCTGACCATTACCCACCCGGGCTTCACGATTGGTACACCGGGATATATGGCACCGGAACAGAGTACCGATCATCTCAGCGTGGATCATCGTGCAGATATTTATGCCCTGGGCGTATTGGTATTCCGCCTGTTAACCGGACGCCTGCCGTATTTAGGGGATACTCTGGCTGAGTTGGTGAGCCAACATGCCAGTGCGCCCATTCCGAAAGTTACGGATGTCGACCCTGATGCCTCGCCCAAGCTGAATGACATTGTCGCCAAGGCGATGGCGAAAGAACCGGATGACCGCTACCAATCGGCGAGTCAGCTTAGTGACGACCTGACGGCTGTCGTGGGATCCGTGACCACAGTGACCCCCAATGTGCTCCGCAGTATTGCTCGCCAGGAGATTGAGCGCATTCATAGTGAGCGTGCCAGCCGCCGCGAAGAAATTGAGGCCATTCTTAAAAAATATACGCAGCCAGGTAAGCCGGGTCAGCCAGGGGAAGAACAACCGGTCACGTCGGTGATTGATCTGGCCTCGCTGGAACGCGCACTCGCCGACCCAACGCAGAGCCGTCGCACTCGCAGACAGGTCATCGTTTTGGTTGGGATTATGGTCCTCATGGTGGTGGTGCTGGTCGCGCTGCTTCTGATTCAGAGTGTGACCTTAAATGGGGAAAATCTATCCAGAAATAATGATCGCGCACTGTCATTGGCCGAAGTGGCGATTTTGAATGAGCAGGCAAGCGCGACGGCCCGCTTCGCCCGCTCCACGCCAGCGGTACAGGTGCTGCGTGATATGACCATACGTGGCGGGCCAGGTTCACAATATCCTGAAGTTGCCACGCTGGAAGCGAACGAACAGGTGGACATCGTAGGAA
>JAIOHN010000190.1 GCA_019912985.1 Anaerolineae bacterium
CCTTTGTTCACGAACTTATGATTCCGCCGACTGAAAATCAGATCAGACGAGCACACGCCACGGTTGAAATCGTCAATGGAAGTGGTGTGGCAGGCCTGGCTTATGTCGCAGCGGATCGCCTGGCGTGGGAGGGTTTTTCGACAGTTATCTCAGAAGAAACCGCTCCTCATCGTGAATATACGGTGCTGCACGATTATACAGGTAGTAGTAAGGGCAGTAGTCTTGGTGTGTTGCAGTCTGTTTTGAGAGTGAGCGACGAGGGAGTTACCAGAGAACCCAGCGCCCAGCGTGATTACGACTACCAGGTTGTCCTTGGTAGTTCATACTACGCCTGCACCTATGGCGTGATGCCGCCAAAAGACATCCCTGACGCAGCGTCTTAGTCACTGAGATCAATAGGCTCAAGTTGCCCGGCAGTGAGTTCTCTGAGCGCATCAGAAAAGGGCTGGATGTCGTCTACCGGAAACTCGGCGATCAGCGCGACTTCACTGGTAAAGCTTTCTTCGTTGATCACACCATGATACTGGTCAATCAAACGCTTGATTTGTTCATAGTAGGTGTAAGGCGTATCTATGCCGAGCAGACGCTTTTCGATTTTTTCTTCAACTGGTAGTTGCGCTAAAGCGTCACGGGCAGCTTCGCTGTAGGCGCGCACAAGACCACCTGTGCCGAGTTTTGTGCCGCCAAAGTAGCGTGTCACTACGACAATCACGTCGCCAATTTCTGTACCACGCAGAACAGCCATGACTGGTGGCCCAGCTGTGCCGGATGGCTCGCCGTCATCACTCATGCTCTCGATAACGCTGTTGCCATAGCCAACTCGATATGCGTAAACATGATGTGACGCATCGGGCATCTCGACGCGAACATCACCTAAAAACTGCTTCGCCTCATCAGTGTTTTCCACGCGTCCAACGGTGGTAATGAAGCGCGAATTAACCACCGTAATTTCCGTACGCTGCTTTGTCGCAGGAATTAAATAATGCTTTGACATATGCAGGGTAGGGCGCTCAAGTCTTTTGAATGACTGCTTCAGGATCTTCAAGCACGAAATAGTGAAAGACCGGCGGTTCAATGGCTGGCTTCTCGCCAGTGTCGCCAGAGCGTAATAGACTCTTCTTCGCCAGTAATTCGATTGCCTGCTGGTTAATTTCACTGCGGTTGAAAGGGATTACACCAGCGGCTACCTTGAGCACATGCTGCTCATGTTTGGTCAGGCTCAGCCAGATGGTGCGACACTCGGTGCGAATGGGCTGTTTTTGTGCCATCTCACGCGCGAGTTCCATACTACGAGTCATGACACTGGATGAATCGAGCGATTTGAGACTATCCAGCACACGAAAACCCGCGCGCAGTAAACCCGCGAAACGCCCGGTTGCCCATAACAAAAAGGTTGTCGCTGAATCACTATAGCGCTTGTTATTGCGCTTAATGAGGTCATTCACCATACGACGTGCATCATCCTCATTGTAAGGGCCAATGTAATAGGTATTGTCATTGAACAACTCGATAAATTGCTCAATATCAAGCGGGTTTACCCCAGCTTGCGCAACAACATCGGGCAGGGGGGCGCGAGTGAACGTGAGGTACGAGAGCTGCTTTTTATTGGCATCACGCAGTCCTCGCAAAGTCAGGAAGAACTTAACCGGCAGGTTTTTGAGCATCACCTCAAATTCATCAAACATGAACACAATATGGATGCCATTTTGCATGAAAAATTCCAGGCCAAGCTCAAAATAGCGCAAACCCATATAGGCATAGAGTGGATTAGAGCCATTTTGCAGGGCTTCATAGGTCTTGGCAAAGCGGCGTGTATCATTATCATCGAGTATATTTGAGCGATAAAATGCCAGGAACAAGCGATGCATCATCAATTCGTAACCGGCCCAGCAGCGGACTTGCTCCGCATCCGCACCTTCAGTGGGTAGGGGGCCAAGCATACTTGGATCGATGATGATTGCTTTGAAGTTGGCCGCATGGGTTTCTTTCATATAAGCAGTTTGAACTTCGGCATTTGCCAGATGCTGCATTAAATTGGACTTTCCGACGCTGCCAACGCCAACCAGCGAACAGGATTCTGCTGCCCGCCAGCGTTCCATAATCAGTCCAACTTCTTCCTTACGAAAGTCTAGTGGGTGTCTACGTGTTCTCGACTCAGCCAAAAGTAATTTCCTTTGTTCCTTAAAATCCAGTGATATACAGTGTATTATAGCTCAGTTATAATTTCACCAAACCAGAAAAGCCCTGAGGAATTTGTTCTATGAGGAACTATCGCTATTACGACGCAATCACTGCGCTGTTCGTGACGACGCTGCTATTGAGCAACATTCTCAGCAGCGCAAAAATTATCGACCTGGGATTGTCGTTAGGATCGCTGCCGCTGGTGTTTGATGCAGGAACGCTCATCTTCCCAATTTCCTATATTTTCGGCGATATTCTTACTGAGGTGTACGGCTATAAACGTTCACGTCGGGTGATCTGGTTTGGGTTTACAGCCTCGGTATTGATGGGGTTTTTTGTCTGGTTGGCCGGCGCTTTACCAGGAGAGATTGAGTGGCAGGGCTATGCTGGGCAGGAAGCATACAATGCGATCCTTGGCGGCGTGACCGGTCTGATTGTAGCCAGTTTGATCGCATACTGGATGGGCGAGTTCAGTAACAGTTATGTACTCGCGAAAATGAAGATTGCGACAAAGGGCCGCTGGTTATGGACGCGAACCATTGGCAGTACGCTGGTGGGCCAGGCAATCGACACAGTGAGCTTTTTCGCCATCGCCACAGCTTTGGGTGTTTTTCCGGCAAATATCTTTTTGTCGCTTATCGTCACGAACTACATCCTCAAAGTTGGCCTGGAAGTAATTTTGACACCCATCACGCTTCGCGTGGTCTCTGCATTGAAATCAGCTGAGCAGGAAGATTACTACGACTATCAGACTGACTTCAATCCATTCCGTGTGGATATGTAGCTGCGAAGCGGTTTTTCTGGCACGTTCTGGCATATAACCTGATTAGTACATGATAAGTCCCCTTATCACGAGTAATATATAGACTCAAAAACGAGCCTTAAGCGCTATTTCCGCAAGCGCGGGTCGAAAATATCGCGCAAGCCATCACCCACGAAATTGAACGCCATGACCAGCAAGGCAATTGCCATACCTGGAAACAACCACATCCACCATTGGTCAAAGTAGTCAATGCCAATCGAAACCATCCGGCCCCATTCAGACGATGTGGGTTCCGGCCCCAGACCTAAAAAGCTAAGTCCAGCGAATGCCAGAATCGCAATACCTACATCGAGCGTGGTCAGGACAATTGCCGGCCCTATAGCATTTGGCAGTATCGTGCGAAACAGAACGTACCAGTTATCTGCCCCCACGCTATAGGCTGCTTCGACGTATTCTTCGGTCTTGATTTCCAACACAATACTGCGAACCAGACGGGCATAGCTGGGCCACCAGACCACCACCAGCGCAAGAATCGCATTTTTGATGTCCGGCCCCAAAGCCGCTGTCACTGCCATTGCTAGGATAATCGTCGGAAATGCCATGAATAACTCGGTCAGGCGCATGAGCAGTTCATCCCAAAATCCACCCAGATAACCTGCGACCGCGCCGATTAGTGTGCCAATACTTCCGCCAATAACAATAACTGCGATGCCCGCTGGGATTGTTATGCGCCCACCATACAGTACCCGGCTGTAAATATCGCGCCCTAGTTCGTCAGTTCCCCACAGGTACCCTTCTGTGCCGGGCGGCATCAGCCGCTGGCTGACGTTTTGTGTTAAAGGATCGTGCGTAGCCAGCCACGGGGCGAAGAACGCGATCCCAATCCAAAGTATGACTATACTCAAACCAGCCAGCACCGTCGGGTTCTGAAACAAAACCTTCCTGATCGCGGCTAGCCGGTCACGCCACTCGGATTCGTGGATCGATGAAGTAATAGAGAATGTCGACAATGAAATTTACCACCACAGCGATAAAAGCAATTAGCAGGCTGATCCCCATAATAGCGGGAAAGTCCTGCGACGTAGATGCACGGAACATATAGCGCCCAATCCCCGGCCAGGCGAAAATTGACTCTACAAGTACCGCGCCGGCCAGGAGATTACTATAAGAGAGGCCAATTACCGTAACAACCGGAATAAGCGCGTTGGAAAAAGCGTGTCGAAATACTACATGTCGTTCTTTCAAACCCTTTGAGCGGCCTGTGCGGATGTAATCCATACGCATGACCTCAAGCAAAGAGGAGCGAGTCACTCGTGCAATAATACCAGCGACATAAATCCCCAATATCAGGCTTGGCAGGATAAGATGCGAAACGGCGTTTTGGAAGGTTTTCCACTGCCCTGCTAGCAAGCTGTCGACCGTGAAGAAGCCTGTCACTGTAGGCGGTTCGCGCATAATAAAATCCAACCGCCCTGGCCCACTCACCCATTCGAGCTGCGCATGAAGCACGGTCAGGCCGATTAAAGCCAGCATAAAGACCGGAAAACTCACGCCAATCAGAACCAGAACTCTGGCAGCATAATCCAGAAACGTATTCTGGCGAATGGCCGAGAGGACACCTGCGCTGATTCCGATCACTAACCCTAAAATAATAGATGCAGTCGCTAACTCGATGGTAGCCGGGAGAAATTGGCGAATATCGTCGGCGATTGGCTGGCGGGTTTTGATCGAAACACCAAAATCACCCTTGAGAAGGTTGCCAAGGTAGGTCAAATAGCGCTCGAGAGGTGGCTTATCAAGCCCCCATTTTACGCGAAAAGCTTCAATCAGCTCCTCATTATTCAGCGCGCTCTGCGGTAAATTGGCATTGATCGGATCTGCAGGGACAGCATTCGCAATCAAGAAAGCAACAATCGTAATACCAATTAAGAGCGGTATCACGAACAAAATGCGGCGTAGGATGTAGATTTGCAGAGACATACAGGATAAGTAGGGATGGCAGATAACCCTGCCATCCCTGCCCTATTCTATTCGGCGCGGCTTAGGATAGCGAGATCATGGTTCCAGGCTGGATGCCAGATATAACCCTGGATGTCCGAGCGGAAAGCAACCTGAATATCTGGCTGGAGGAACGGTGCCCACGGTCCTGACTGCTGAAGGTATTCCTGAATCTGCTGGAAGATTTCCAAACGTGCTTGTGGATCGCTCTCAACACTTGCACGATCACGCAGTTCAAGAATTTCAGCATCGGCATTTTCTGATGTCCAGTTGGCACGCTCACCACCCACCTTGCCATCTGGCAGGAACGACAGTGCGTCAATGGGGTCAAGGACATCCGGCCCCCAGAACCAGTAAGCAAAGCCTTGCTGGCCGAGGCGGTATTCTTCCAGTGCGACTTGCAATTCACCTGGGCGTAAAGTCACAGTAATACCCGCTTCGGCGAGATCGGCCTGGATCTTTTGCGCATTGGTTTCCATGTTTACGCCCTGGAAGCTAAACGTTGGGTAATCCAGGGTGATCTCAAACCCGTCTGGATACCCGGCTTCCGTAAGCAGTTCCTTGGCACGGTCCAGATCGCGTGTAAAGGCATATTCTTCCCCAAGTGCCCCGTAGATACCGGTTGCAGGCCACGATGCTGGTGTTGTGCCGGTGAAAAGCGTCTTGTAGCCTTCGTAATCCAGCGCATAACGGATCGCAAGCTGTACCATCGGATCCGACACAGGGCCACCGATTTCAGGATCTTGATTCATGAGCAGGAAATGATCAATCACGGTTGGGCCGCTGTAGATGCTAATATCCGGATTATCACCCATAGTGACAATCTGATCCGCCGTCAGGTCGGTAGCCAGATCAATTTCGCCGGATTCCAGAGCGACTTTTTGCGTGGCTGGTTCCTGAATATTCACAAGGATGATACGGTCAAAGTAAGGTGCATCACCCCAGTAATTGGGATTGCGAACCACTTCCGTACGGACCTGTGGGTCCCATAGGTCAAGCATATAAGGGCCAGTGCCGACTGAAGCACTGTTCAGGAATGCCTCAGCATCATCTGTCGTGGCAGCGTCGTCAGCATCTGTGCCGCCAGCATCCATCACCTGCTGTGCGTTGGTTACGGAAAAAGCGTAGTTAGTGAGGCGCGCGAGGAACGCCGGGTCTGGCGCGGCCAATGTAAAGATCACCGAGTAATCGCCATCTGCGGTTACCTCACTAATGTTGTTTGTCAGGAAAGATGGGCTTCCTAGTACATTTTTCAATCGTGTAATGGAGAAAACCACATCACTGGATGTCATTGGATCGCCGTTGGAAAATACCACATCGTCTCGTAGGGCAAAGGTGTACTGTAAGCCATCTTCAGATACAGACCACTCAGTGGCGAGCATGGGTTCGATCGAGCTTGCATCCTGGTCTGGGAAAGTCACCAGTGTATTGTAGTTGATTCGATTGATCATGCCGGTGGTTTGTGTGTATCCCCGTGCCGGGTCAAGCGAGTCGGTGCTTTCTGCATGACCTACTACCAGCACTTTCTCTTCCTGTGCTAACAGATTTCCGCTAAATAAGGGTATTGCCAGAATTGCTAACAGCAACAAGATGCCTGTGCGCTGCCATGTATGCCGCATTTTCATGTAGGCTTCCTCCGTAATTTGTCGAAATTCTATAGGGTTGGGGGATTATATACATTTCAAGAAGCATGAGCAAGCAATTTGCTGACAAGGCAACAGCGGTGTGCTATAGTTGCCCTCTGCTCTACCATCAACATCGAGGATGCAAAGCTATGAATTACGACGAGCGCCTGCGCACATTTCAACAGTCTCTTGGCGAAGTTGCGGACCTGGCGTTTTTTCCTATTTCTGCCGACCTGCACTATCTCACGGGTGTGCCTCGCGATATTCCGAGCTTTGGTTGGAATATCCATCCTGGCGCATGGCTGGAAGGTATCTGGATTAGCCCTTCCGCCCCCCCTATCCTCACATTGCCCCGTATGACTGCGGAATTTGGCGGTCTGATGGGATCATCCAGCACAGAATTGGTCGTGCTTGGTGATTGGGATGATCCGGTTCAACTGGTGCGTGATAGTCTGTCAAAATTTAATCTACCGCCCCACCCTCACGTTGCAATTGGCGATCGGACCCATGGTGAGACGATAATTGCTCTGCAAGGTATTCTTGATACACCACGATTTGTCTCTGGGACAGAGCTGCTTAGACGGCAGCGCACGATCAAAGGCGAAGATGAAATTGCAACCATGCGAAAAGCTGGCGAGATCACGGAAGCCGCATTTGCCGATGTACTGCCGAATCTCAAGCACGGGATGACCGAGCTGGATGTGATTAGCGAAGTAAACTATCAACTCAGGCGTCATGGTTCACTTGGTGAATCTTTTCCGACCTCACTCTACAATTCAGGCCCAAACCATCCCTTGATCTTTGGTCACCGAGAAGAAAAATCGCTGCGCGAGCTGCATCCGCCAGTTTCTGTGCTCTTCGATTTCGGCGCTATTTATGACGGATTTTGTTACGATTTTGGTCGCACTGTATCCTTTGGAGAGCCAGATGCACAATTCAAGGAAGTTTATGACCTTGTGATGGCGTCCCAGGCAGCGGGGGTTGCTGCGCTGAAGGCAGACGGTCATACAACCTGCGAACAAGTCGATGCAGCAGCACGCAAAGTCATTGAAGATGCTGGCTACGGCGCTGAATTCCGCCATCGCCTCGGACATGGAATTGGCATGGACGTGCATGAACCGCCTTTTCTCACCAAGGGCAACCAGACAGTACTTCAAGAAGGCATGATGTTTACGATTGAACCCAGTATCATGATTTTTGACAAGTGTTCTGCTCGGGTTGAGGATATTGTGGTGGTTCGTCCTGAGGGTGGCGAAAAGCTGACTTCCGGATTCCAAACGCTCTACATTGTGGACTGAGATGTGTGATGGAGCGACAAAACATTTCCTCAGGCACTAAATGGGAAGCGATGGGCGGTTACTCCCGGGCAGTAAGGCTGGGAAATCAGGTTTTTGTTTCGGGCACAACCGCTACAGATGATAACGGTCAGCTGGTGGGTGGCAGCGATATTCACGCGCAGAGTGTATTTATCTTTCAAAAGATCGAGCGGGCGCTGAACAGTGCTGGCGCAACTTTAGCAGATGTGGTGCGGACACGCATTTTCATTGTGGATGAATCACAGTGGGAAGGCCCTGTACGCGCTCATGCGGAGTTTTTTGAAACCATTCGCCCTGCCAATACACTGGTGGTCGTAAAAGCCTTGATTGGCCCAGAGTATCTCGTCGAGATCGAAGCTGACGCGGTGATCTCGGAATGAAGTTCAGCATCCGCCTGAATAATGACCTGCCTCCACACGAATATATTGAGCTTGCCCAGGAAGCGGAGCGATGGGGCTTTGACCAGTTCTGGGTCAGCGACGATTTGTTTTTACGCAGTGCGATGGTCATTCTCACGGCAGTTGCCCAGGCGACTAAGCGCATTGAAATCGGTTCGTGTATCTTAAATCCCTATACGCTGAACCCAGCACAAATTGCGATGGAAGTCGCCACTTTAGATGAGCTGTCCGGCTATCGCTTTAATCTTGGTATTTCGTCAGGCGCGGGCGAATTCTTGAAGTGGATTGGCATCTCGCAGGAGAAGCCACGAACGGCTTTAATTGAGAGCATCACAGCCATTCGCAAGTTGCTTTCAGGCGAGCGAGCCGCTACTTCAGGCAGCTTTCTTAAGTGGACAGATGAGGCGTATATGCGCTTTACCCCGCGCCGTGTCCCGCCGATCTACATTGGTGCCATGAGTCCCAACATGCTGCGTACCATCGGCGAACTGGCGGATGGTGGTCTTCCGCTGCTTTTTCCACCTGAACATTATGACACCGTGCAGCCTTACATCGCTGAAGGCGCGGCAAAAGCTGACCGTTCGCTGGATGAGATTGATATTGCGGCCTGTATCTGGTGTTCAGTCGCAGAGGATAAAGCCGCTGCTGAGGATGTGCTGAAGGAAAAAGTCGCTTACTACGGTCATGCGATGAGCGACTTGATCTGGAGTCGTCTGGGCCTTACTGCTGAGGATTTCCGAGCCATCGAAGTAGCCGTAATGGCCGAGAACAACCTGGAGAAAGCAAAAACATTGGTCACACCGCAGATGTTGCAGGTGGGTGTCTCTGGAAGCCCAAAAGATTTAATTCGACGGTTGGAAGGCCTGGTTGATCGCGGTGTCAAGCATATCAGCTTTGGCCCACCACTTGGTCCGGACCCGCTGTTAGCGATTCGAACGATTGGTGGTCAGGTGCTGCCGTATTTTCGAGGTTAGAGCTTATGAGCGCATTTGACATTTATGACCTGCGCGTCACCGTCAAAGCCATTGAGGGGCGTTCCGTCTGTAGTATGTCGGTCGGGGATTATTTCGAACTCACAGAGAGTGCCAAGCTGCGCATTCCAGATGGGCAGCATTTTTGTATCTATGCACTCAGCGCTGTGCTGCCGCTGTTGGCTGCTAAACAGCGCGACCTCGCTGAGAATGACTGGCTTGAACGCGATTCCCTCGTCGCTTGCCCTGATCCCGAAGAACGACTGGTTATGGAGATTACCCGCGTACGGAAGCGCACCATGCACAGCGACGACCTGACATGAGAGAGATCAGCGTCGCCTTTCAAACGGATAAATCGGCCAGTGAGTATATTGCGTTAGCCAAGCTCGTCAACACTTATGATTTTGACGCCATCAGTGTGTATTGTGATGCCCCTTTTCATCCCAGCTTTGGCCCGCTGTTGTTGATGGCACCCCATATTGACCATGCACGTTTAGGTCCTGCCGCGGTTTCGCCAGCACGAATCGCCCCTATCGACATTGCTGCGGAAACGGCGCTCCTCGGTTCGGTTGCACAGGCAGGTACCTATATTGGATTGGCGCGCGGAGCCTGGCTCTCCGATCACGGCATCGAAGAGTCCAAGCAGCCCATCCAGGCACTTCGTGAGACAATCGGCATCATACGCTATTTGCTTTCTGGCACCAGCGGCGGTTACCAGGGGCAAATCTTCCAGTTAGCTCCCCATGTTCGTGCGCCCTATCCGCTTCCCATCGAATCTATTCCCATTCTGATCGGCACCTGGGGACGTAAGTTGTGTATGGTCGCTGGAGAACTGGCAGACGAGGTGAAGATCGGAGGTTCAGCGAACCCCGATGTGGTGCCTGTAATCAGAGGCTACATTGCACAGGGCGAAGCGAAGGCTGATCGCCAACATGGCACCGTACAGGTGGTCATCGGTGCAGTTACAGTCGTCGATGAGGATCGCGACTATGCACGTTACCTGGCGAAACGTGCAGTTGCGTTGTATTTGCCTGTGGTAGCGCCGCTCGATCCAACAGTGAGCTTTGACCCTGAATTCGTAAAACGCCTGCAGCAAACTGTCGAGGCAAATGATTTAGACGAAGCCGCACGGTTGATTCCAGACAATGTACTGGATAAATTTGCATTTTCAGGCAATGCAGAGGATTTAATTGCGCAGGCAGAAGCGTTATTTGAAGCAGGTGTAGGCCGCATTGAATTTGGCACACCTCACGGTATCAAACCCGGAACAGGTATTCGCATACTTGGTGAGGTTGTGATTCCAGCACTGCGCGCCTAGAGGGACTCGAACCCCCGACACTCGGTTCCGAAGACCGATGCTCTATCCGCTGAGCTATAGGCGCAGTTCGCTTATATTTTATCCGATTTATTGTTACGGTCAACCGAGTAATGCTGGCGGGCGATACGCAAATTATGATTTGTCGCCGCCAAAGCTACCCGATCCTTAAATAACCGCTGCTTTTCCGCCGCCTGTTCGAGTTGCTGGATGGCTTCTCCATAACGTGCAAGTCGGATTAACACCGCTCCAAAATTCGCCTGTGCGCGTGCCAACGCGTAGAGATCTTTTTCTTGTTCCAAAACGCTGACTGCTCGTGCGGCGTGTTCACAAGCTAACTGCCACTGCTGGCGCTGCTCGTATATTCTTCCCATTGCGGCGTGGACCTGACCGATCAATAAACGATGGCCGGAAAAGTCCTGCGTAATAAGCTCAAGTATTGCAACACTTCCATCGAGATCGCCTTCAAGTAAACTTGCCGTGCTTCGTAGTGAGAGTAATCGCGGGGAAAGTGGTAAGCCTTCTGCATAGTGTTCAAACTCATCTATGCGTCTTTGATCAAGTGCAATCTGAGCCAATTCAAGTTGCAACTGCATTGCCAAACGATCATCATGATCGTCCAATGTTTGCTCAACCCGGCCAAAAACTGATAGTGCCTGTCCATATTGTCCTTGTTGCCGCAGCAGAATACCTAATTCCAATAATGCCCTGCCCTGTTCGGCAAATAAGCCAGTTTGCCCACAATGCGCAATCATATCCTGAAAAACCAGTTGGGCCTGATCCCTTTCACCAATATGGCGGTAGCATCGCCCCAACTCGATGTAAAGTTCAATATCATCAACCTGTGTTTGCGATAAGAATTCTTCCAGTATTTCTGTGCGCTCGGCGAAGTGCCCTTGCCAATGCCCACTCCGTGACAATGTGTGCAACCAACTGCGTTTGACATCTATATCAACCTCAGGCCAGCGCTCGATCAAGATATGCTCGATAGTCTCCTGGTGCCAGGCGGTCAGTTGAGCCAGGTTGATGGCAAGAACGAAACGAGTAACCGCCCGTTTTACTTCTGCGGATTGGTCATAAAGAGTCTGAATATAGTGACGTGCGGCAATAGATAATCGACATCCTCCACCCTGCCCGATTCCCACGAGGCCGGATTTCAAGAAATCGTTGAATGCCATGGCTTCGACATCCCAGATTTGTTGAAGCTCCTCCAATTTGATGGTACGCGACGGCAACATGCTCAGCAGTATCCAGATCCGCTTGAGCCGGCCTGGAAGTTCCTCATAAATTCTGCCGAAGAGTTGATCGAGCACCTGTAAGCCGGCATGAGAGGTTTCGTAAAAATCAGTGTTATGCGCAATCAAGCGAAGTGCAAGCGGGTTGCCCCCTACCTGTGCATACCATTTCTCTGCAAGGTATTCGACATCAACATCACCGGTCATAATGTTTGCGGCCAGAAGCTGCTGTGCAGCTTTTGGATCAAGCTCCCGCAGGGTGACATGATTCAGGTCTGGGATTTGGAGTAACCGCTGACGACTGATCAGGTAGACAAAAGCATTACTCATTTCACTGAAAAATACCTGCCAACTTTGGTCGTCCAGTCTGTCTTCACCATCAATAATCACCGCAACATTTCGATATAGGGTGTACTCTTTAAGATCAATTGCTGAATACTGACCGAGTAGTTCCTCTCTGACTCGGTGAAGTACATAGCGAATCGAAGACGGCTGTTTGATCCAGATCACTTGATCGAGTTGCTCCTGGTCAATCTGCCGTCGAACCATCTCCTGGACAAAGGTGGTTTTGCCAATGCCGGGTACACCGCTGATTTGAACATGATGTGGCAGCGGTCCTTCCATGATTTTGTTGCAATGGTGAAACGCTTCTTGTCTACCGAAAAGCACAAGCGGTTCTGCAAAAGGCAGAGAGGCGTATAACTTCATACGTCGATGCTGCTGCCGCGCTTCCCATTCCGCACCAATAAGCTTCTGTGTCAATCGCTTGATTGCGTGGTTTAAATAGCGCCGGAGCGTGCGTGGTTCAACATGTGTCAGTTCGCTGAGACGCTCCCATGAGAAACCGAGATCCACCCGCACATAGCGGTAATAAAGCAGATTCCAACAAGTCAGTTCATAATTTTGCAGCTCCGATTCTTTACGAATCGAATTTTCTGCCTGCACTAGAGACTCCTGCTCTAACAGAGGTGTGAGTCCCAGTTTTGCTCGGATAGCAGCCAGTTCGTTCGTAATAAAGCGCGTTAGGATTTGCTGGACGGCAAATTCTCGCTGTGAATCTGCGTGGGGAAAATCGGGATCAGCCAGGAGGAAATCGACAAGCAGAAGATCCTGTAGCGCGCCGGTTTCTGGCGGGCGGGATGTGTATAAAAGCGATTCGAGTGCGGTGCGTACCTCATCTTCGCTAAGGAAAGGTTGCTCTTTACCACTGCGCATCGGGGAAAGTATTGATACCGGCGTGCTGGCCAATAGTTTTATACATCTGAAAACCGGTAAAGGGATAACCGAGGATACCATCGTGGATCGCCCAGGAGCGGCCTCTCACAGTTTGCCAGGCAGTAGGTTGACGAAAAGGATTATCATCGCGGAGCCGGGCATACAAACTGCCCCCTGGTTG
>JAIOHN010000191.1 GCA_019912985.1 Anaerolineae bacterium
CCTTGCCATCAAATATGACGTAATGGAATTTGTTGGCGCGTTGATGGCAGGCCGCAGCGAAGAGAACCCGGATCGTGTCGCGGCCTGGCAGAAGGCCATCGAAATGTATCGCGGTCCCTTCCTCCAGGGTCATAACGACACGTGGATTGCCAAACGTCGTCAGGATTTCTTGGCCGGTTATCTCGAAGCGCTGACCGAGATGGCCCGTGTCCGGTTGGCTGACGAACGCCCGGAGCAAGCACTGGGGTTATTCCAAAAGGCGCTATCCGAAGACAGCACGCGTGAGGATATCCACCGCGAAATCATGCAGCTTTATACCAAAATGGGACGACGCAGCGAAGCCGCCGCCCATTACCAACGTCTGGTCGATGAATTGAATCGCAATAACCAAAAGCCATCGCCCCAAACAGAAAAACTTTATCAGGAAATCATGTCCTGATCTCAAGCCCGCTGCACAGCGGGCTTGAACCTCCCTTCAATCAATGCCCAATATCACGATCTTCCATAACCGCCGCTTACAACTGCTGGCCGAATTCTGTACGCTTCTCTTGATCATACTGCTTGCGGCTTATCTACGATTGACAGGGATCGAAGGCAATCCAGGTTGGTACACAGATGAGGGAACACACCTTGCGATTGCACAGCAATTGACACAAGGTCGCATACA
Source organism: Anaerolineae bacterium (assembly GCA_019912985.1). Taxonomy (GTDB): domain Bacteria; phylum Chloroflexota; class Anaerolineae; order Aggregatilineales; family Phototrophicaceae; genus JAIOHN01. Next base: position 668 of record JAIOHN010000191.1, read on the forward strand.
GTATCTGGCAGTTAATCGCTCCTTCCTCTTGTTTGGACGTTTGCCGCTGTTCGAGTTGCTGTTAACAGGTGCGGTGCAACTCTTTGGGTTGAGTATGACCACACTGCGCGCATTGGGCGCGTCGCTGGAAATCCTCGCGGTGGTGATGCTTTATGCGATCATTCGATGGGTTGAGCCGAAGAAATGGCCGCTCGCGCTGTTAGCACCATTCCTCTTGGCAATCTACCCACAAGCCGTTTTGTACAGCCGCATGGGATTTAGCTACCATCTCCTGACACCATTGGTGCTTTTAGCCTGCCTCGGCCTGACTCAGTACCTCGGAACCAGTGCGCGCCGTTGGATGATTATCGCCGCCTTATCCATTGGCATTGGGCTGCTCTCTGATTTGATGATCGGCGCACTGGTCTTACCGCTGATATTGGTTGGCTTGTACAAACACCCTCGTGATTTGCTCTGGGCGTTGTCTTTCCTGGCACTGCCCTTCGGCCTTTACGCGATGGTTATGCTCATCACAGACGCATCAGTTTTTCTTTTTGATCTCAATTACACACTTTCGCGGCTCGGCGGCTTGCCTGTTTCCACCCAGATTTACAACGCGGGGCTGAATTACACTGTGCTACTATCGCAGGATTTCTGGTTTCCCCTGGGCATCGTCGGCTTGTTTCTGCTGGTGCCGCGTTATTTTCGTGCGGTTTGCCTGATGCTTCTTCTCTTGCCCATTCTTGTGATTGGTCGGACTGTGGCCCTTTACAGCCTCAGTGCCTATTACATAGTTCCTTTGCTCCCGTTCGCCGCACTGGGCATGGCTTCTCTGATTTATCATGGCGTCCCCATGCTCTGGCTAATGACATCGCAGATTTTTGCTGACTCCTCATCTGTTTGGCTGCGCCGTGTCGCAAGTGTATCAATAGCAATCCTCCTGATTTTGCCACCTCTGGCAATCTCGCTGCTCCTGCAAATTGGTTATGTGCAGGATCGCTTTCCGACAGCGATTGATCCATTTCTGCTCGATAGCGATGCTGCCAAAGTGGTTGCAGACTATATCAACACCCATACTATGCCAGATGAGCTCGTGGTCGCGTCACCGGGAATCGCCTGGCTGTTCCACGCCAACACAGCGGATTTTCAGATGAGCGTGGCTGCCACCGGAGAGGAAACAGTCCATCTGCCTGCGAATCTGCCGCAGGACCGGTTTGCCTTTGATCCGGCTTATAACCGTGCGCGCTATATCGTGGTCGACAATCTCTGGCATAATTGGGGAGCAGTCCACATGCCACAGGTGGCAGTAATGCTGACAGATGTAGAGTCATGGCCCACTGTGCTGCAAGCCGATACGTTCACCGTCTATCAAAACCCTGAGCGCATGTAGCTGTCCAAAGCCTTTGCCACACCAGGTTATAATGACCTAAAGTGAGGACGTAATGGCCGACACCAAACTCAAAACAAAAACTCTCCTTGATCTAATGGGCAACCCACGAGAGCTGCTCCTGCCTTTAGATGCAGACAAAGATACCCGTCACCGTATGAATCATTTTTTTCGATGGCTTCAGGCAACCAAACATTCCTGGCTTGACCCGGACTTAGCTGCACATCGTGATTACCTATTGGATGAGATTGGGCTGAGCCCGGTTAGCGTCACGGCACATCTGGCAACAATCCGTTCGCGTTATCGCAGCTTGATGCGCGATCCATCCATGCGAAAATCGCTCTATGTGCTCACGCCTGACAACGCCTCACCGGCAGACCGCAAAGCCCTCGTGGATGAAGTATTTGAGCGTTTGCGCAACCGGCTTGATCCCGAATCAGCCTCCGTGCCTGTTCCTATCGACCAGGATCACCCGGACAGCCACCAGCTGCGTTTGACACCAGACCAGGCAAAACGTCTTATGCAGCAGCCGGGTATGGACAGCCTGCGCGGGATACGCGATACGGCTGTGCTGGCGCTATTCTTGTGTACCGGCATCCGCGAAGCTGAGTTATGCGGGATTGATGTTGAGGATTTGCGGCACACGCTCAGCGGAGAACTGGCACTGTACATCCGCGCCGGTAAAGGGCGAAAACGGCGGTTGATTCCCTACGGCGAATTAGATTGGGTGCTGGTTTATGTGGATCGCTGGCTGGAAAATGCCGGTATCGAAAGCGGCGCAGTCTTTCGCGGCTTCTACAAGGGAAACAAGACTCTTCGTAAAACCCGCATCTCCAAGCGTGCCGTGAGCTATCTTGTGACCGCCTACCCGATTACGATTGGTGGCGAGACACAGGTGGTCCAACCGCACGATTTAAGACGCACCTATGCCCACCGCTTATATGAAGCCGGAGTAGACATCAACCGTATCCGGCAAAATCTGGGACACACCAATCTGCAAACCACACTGGGCTATATTGGCGAGCTAGACGCGCACCAGCGTCGTCCGCCCGCCATTTTTGACCCACCACACAGTTTGCGGCAGCTTAGCTAATCCTTTAAAAACAGCTCAATCACCGGCACGACCGTATCAGGCTGACGCACTGGCAAATGCAGCGTCAGCGTGTTTCGATCACCACTATCTCCTGCAAAAGCATGAGTAGTGGCACTGGTATCAAATTTGACTTCACTACCATCATGCAGGAACTGGGCGTATTCCACTTTATCGGCTAATCCATCTAGATAAAGCATACGGAAAGGCCAGGCAAAGACATGCACATAAACCCGTCCCGCCTTCTGTGTCAGGCGGCAATCCTGCGGCGCTTCAAATTCGCTCTGCGTGCAGCCGTAGATTGATTCAGAATGCAGCTTCATCCAGTCGTGATACACGGTCAGTGCGTCGATAGCGCGCTGGTCAAATGTTCCACGCGCGGTTGGCCCCACATTCATCAACAGATTACCGCCGCAGGATACCGAATTAATCAGCATACGGATCAGCTGACCGGGGTCTTTCCAGGTCATTTCATCTCGATGATAGCCCCACGAACCGCTGAAAGTCTGGCAGGTTTCCCATACCACCGGCTCACCATTGACTTTCACCCATTCACGCGGCTGCATCTGCTCCGGCGTATGAATATCCGCATTCTCCGGCGGGAGGTCCAGCCGATTATCAACCAAAATTTCCGGCTGAAGCTCACGTACCATCTTCAGCAGGTCTTCACTATGCCAATCATTATGTCCCTTACCATTAGGTTCGCGGTTGGGATACGAGAAATCGAACCAGATCACATCAATCTTGCCGAACCCCGTCAGCAGTTCGCGCACCTGTGCAAACATATAGTCACGATACTTCGCCATATCACGCTGCTGGTTGAGTTCCTCTACATCGGGGCGACTGCGCAGCGGGTGAAAGACATCAATTGGGAATTCCGGGTGATTCCAGTCGATAAGCGAGTAATAAAAGCCGACCTTCAGCCCCTCAGCGCGATAGGCCTCCACCAACGGTCCAATCAGGTCTTTGCCGTAGGGCGTGTTGGTCACTTTGAAGTCGGTTTGTTGGGTATCCCACAGGCAAAAGCCATCATGATGTTTGGTCGTAACCACGACATATTTCATTCCAGCGGCTTTGGCGGTCTTGGCCCACTCACGCGGATCGTAGAGTGTAGGATCGAAGTGCTCGAAGTAGCGTTGATAATGTTCCGGAGTCAGTTCTTCGCGGCTGCGCACCCATTCATGCCGGGCAGGCAGCGCATATAATCCCCAGTGAATGAACATCCCAAAGCGGTCATGAACAAACCATTTAGTGTTTCCCTGAGTTGGTTTAGGGGTCAACATTATTTAACCTCTCAAATAAGCATGTAAATCAAATTCTTGCCATCAAGAATGGCGCACATTTTGAATATCTGCTATGGTTCCATCAATCCAATACAAAAGGATTGAAGTTAAATCACGCTCAAAACAGAAATTTCTTTCCCACTTGGTGCATTGCTCTCTGTTTCCCTTATAGTTGTAAACATCATGAAAAAATTATTGCAAGAAAGTGGTTTTGATGATTTAGATCGTGCAATCCTCGAAGAATTGCAGGCCAATTGTCAAATAAGCAACGCTGATCTCGCCCGTAAAATTCACCTCTCGCAGCCTGCCATTCATAACCGGATCAAACGCCTGGAAAAAAAAGGTGTCATTCAACGCTACGCCGCTATTCTGGATAGAGACGTGGTGGGATACGAGTGGATGTGCTTTATTCACATCACCATGAGCAGCCACTCACCCGAACACATGGAAGCATTTGAAGCAGCAGCGCGTGAGATGCCCGAAGTGTTGGAATGCCATCGTTTATCCGGCGAATACGACGCATTAATGAAAGTGGTGATCCGTCACCGCGAGGAGCTCGATCAATTCATCAAAAATCGCTTAAATGCAATCGCAGGCGTGGCGCGTATTCATACCAGTCTGGTCTTGAACGAGATTAAAGCGACCACCGAGCTGCCACTAAAATAGTTTAAATGGTACTTTTATGGACATCCCAATAGGCATTGCCGGAATCGGCACTTATTTTCCACCGACAATTGAAACAGCGGCGCAGCTCGTCGAGCAAACCGCCATCCCCGAAGCCGTCCTGCGCGAGAAAATGGGCATCGTCCAGCGTCATGTGGCTGGTGACGATGACAGCGTCACGGCAATGGCAACCAAAGCAGCCGAACAAGCGCTTGAACAGGCGAATATCGCCCCTGCCCAAATCAATCTCGTGATTTCACACGGCAGCGAATATAAAGATCATCTGGTGTGGAACGCCGCTGCCAAAATTCAGCACAACCTCGGTGCGATAAACGCCTACAGCTTTGAGTTGTACGCCCTCTGCGCGGGCGCGCCGATCGCACTCAATGTGGGGCGCAGCATGATGCAGGCCGACCCCAGCCTGGAATATGTTCTGTTGGCAGCAGGCAGCCGCGAAAACGACCTGGTCAATCTGGCGAATCAGCGCAGCCGCTTCATGTTCAATTTCGGCGCTGGTGGTGGTGCAATCCTTTTACAGCGCAACAGCACACATAATCAAATACTTACGGCCTCGGCCATCACCGACGGCAGCCTGTCAGAAACTGTCGTTCTGACTCGCGAAGCGGCGAATAGTGACGAGGCGGTCATTGGCGAACTGGTCGGCAGACTCGACGTGACTGATCCGGATTACATGGCAGATCGCCTGGGTGCAAACTCACTCGAAAACTTCACCCGTGTGATCACGGAAGCCGTGGAAAAAAGCGGCGCACCGTTAAGCGAGGTCAAGTTCCTGGGCATCACCCACATGAAGCGCTCGTTTTACGACCTCATCTTGCAGACGATTGGTCTGACACCAGAGCAGTCCGTTTATCTGGATCACTACGGTCACGTGCAAAGTGTGGATCAGGCGCTGGCGATACAGCTCGGGTTGGAACAGGGCAAAATCCATCCTGGCGATCTCATCGTCCTGGCAGGCGCAGGCACCGGTTACACCTGGAGCGCGATTGCCGTGAGATGGGGGGAATCAGCATGATCCTGGCATCCGATTGGGTCGCATTTCATGCCGACCGCACCCCTGAAAAGACAGCTTTTATTTGCCAGCTCACCGGGCGGCAGTGGACCTACGGCAGCTTGCATGAACGGGTCGGGCATCTCGCTGGTTTTCTGCGCAACGCCTGGGATATTCAGCCCGGAGATGTGGTCGCTATCCTCGCTAAGAACAGCGTGGAGTATTTCGAGTTTCAGTTTGCCTGCATCCGCCTGGGTGCAATCATGCTGCCGCTCAACTGGCGGCTGGCCGAACCAGAGTTGCTGTTCATCCTCAACGATGCGGCAGCAAAGGGTCTGGTCTATGACAACGAGTTCGCAGAACGCATCCCTCCCCTGCTCGCAAAATCGAGTGTCGAATTCGGTTTACGCATTGATCTTGACCAGCCCCCTTCAGACGAGGCCACTGCCTATGAGGATGCGCTGGCACAGCAAGCACCAAGTGTCGAGATGTCGCCGCAGACGACTCATGACACGCCCATGACCATCATGTACACCTCTGGCACCACTGGTCATCCCAAAGGGGTCATCATCACCCACGGCATGACTCTGTGGAACGCTATCAACATCAGCACACCCACTGGACTCAATTCCGACAGCATCTTCTACAATGTGCTGCCCACGTTCCATACTGGCGGCCTGAATCTCTACGCGAACCCGGTCATTCACTGCGGCGGCACCAATATTATCGCCCGTGAGTATGATCCTGGTCTGACACTTCAAACACTGTCTGATCCTGATCTTGGCGTAACCCATTTCTTTGGTGTTCCAGCCATTTACCTGTTCATGAATCAACACCCGGATTTTGATTGCACCGACCTCAGCGGCATCCATTCCTGGGGCTGCGGTGGCGCTCCCATGCCCATTGCACTGCTAGAGCGTTACGCCAAACGCGACATTATCATCCAGAGCGGTTTCGGCATGACGGAAACCAGCCCAACTGTGTTCTTGATTGACAAAAAGCGCGTCCTGGCGAAACCCGCCTCGGTTGGCAAACCCCTGCTTCACACGCGGGTGCGAGTCGTGGACGATTATTTGCAGGATGTCCCTGTGGGCAGTGTTGGCGAAGTGGTCATTAGCGGCCCCAATATCACCCCTGGCTATCATAATCGCCCGGATGCCAATGAAGAAAATTTTAGTTATGACGAGTACGGCAATCGCTGGCTTCACTCTGGCGATGCAGGCATGATCGACGAAGAAGGCTGCATTTACATCGTGGACCGCTATAAAGATATGTACATCAGCGGCGGTGAGAATGTCTACCCGGCAGAGGTTGAGCAGGTCATTTTTCAGCTTGAAGGTGTAGCGGATGTCGCGGTGATTGGTGTCCCCCATGAACGCTGGGGGGAAACCGGCAAGGCAATTGTCGTGTTAAAGGCCGGATGCAATTTGGATGAAGCGGTCATTATCGAACACTGCAAGCAAAATCTGGCAAAGTACAAAACACCGCAGTCAGTGGTTTTTATTGATGTTCTACCGCGCAACGCTGCCGGTAAAGTGCTCAAGCGTGTTTTGCGTGAACAGTACATAACGGCCTAAAAATACTTTGGAGCAAATGATGAGTATCCCAACAATGAGCGGCATCACTGCCAAAACAGTCACCACCAATCGTCTAACAACCCGCGTCCTTTTCAGCGGCCCAGAGAATGGCATCCCGGTTGTGTTTATCCACGGCAATGTATCC
>JAIOHN010000192.1 GCA_019912985.1 Anaerolineae bacterium
GTGCAGCGCTTAGCTTTACCGGGCTTTTAGAAGCGATGATGCGCTTCAATATGCAGTTGACCTATATTGGTTATTACAACAACCCGGAAGTATGGCCGAAACAATCAGATGAGAAGGGTATTGGCTACGTTCCTTTTTCTCAGCGCTCAAAGGACTTCGATGTAGTTCCGCGTCGTCCTCACCCGCCGCTTCAAGTGACGACGCCGGAGATGTTGGAGCGCCAGGGCATCGATGTGATTTCCAATGCAGATGTGGTCATTGTGGGATCAGGGGCAGCGGGTGCGATTTTGGCGGAGCAGCTGCTTGCACAGGGCCGCCGTGTGCTGTTATTAGAAAAGGGCCTGTATGTTCCGCCCGATGATTTCAGCGAAGATGAAGTTGATATGATTAGCCGCCTTTACAGTGATGGCGCGCTGCAAATCTCCCAGGCTTTGCGTTTTACAGTTCTTCAAGGCAGCTGTGTCGGTGGATCAACTGTGGTGAACAACGCAGTATGCTTTGACACACCACATCGTGTCCTCGATACCTGGAATGGTCGTGGCTCAACGCCTGCGATTGATGTGGAGCAGTTCTACGCATCTCAGAAAAGTGTTCGCGAGCGAATGCGTATCCGCCCGATTGCGGCAGGTACGCGCAAACCATTGGATGGCGGTGTCCTCAATCACGGCGATGGAATCGTGACAGCGGCAGTTCAAGCATACTTCCAGCAAACGCAAAAGGATTACAAGTATGATGTGGTCCAGGCCAATATTGTGGACTGCCTGGGCTGCGGTTACTGTAATATCGGTTGCAAGTATGGGCGCAAGCTCTCCATGCTTGATGAAGTGCTGCCATCTGCACAACAGAAGTACGGTGCCGACAACTTCCAGATTATTTCGGAAGCTCAGGTGGTGAAGCTGGAGGAAAGTGACGGCAGAATCTCTCGACTTGTGGCCCAGGTGGGAGGCAGACGGAAGTTATTTGTCAACAATCCCAAGACGGTCATCATCAGCGCAGGTACAGTCGCTTCCAGCTGGCTACTGATGCAGAGTGGCATTGGGAAAAAGAATCATCTTCCTGTAGGTCAAGGGCTTTCATTCAACATGGGAAGTCCGCTTCATGCGCTGTTTGAGCAGGAGTTAAACAGCTATGATGGCTTGCAGATTGCACATTATCTGGCAATTGATGAGCACCCCGGTTTTGTCTATGAAACATGGTATAACCCACCGGTTGCCCAGGCGCTTGCTATGCCAGGTTGGTTGGACACTCATTTTAAGAACATGCAAAACTATAATCGCATGGCGGCTGTAGGCGTCCTCGTTGGGACGGAATCGAATGCCTACATTGTTCCGGCGCTGCTAAGTGGTGGGCCGGATATTGTTTTCCAGCCTACCGCAGGCGATATGAAAAAATTGGTGGATGCGCTGGTGATCCTGGGTGATATTTTCCTCACAGGTGGCGCAATGGAGGTCTATGCCTCCACCCGCAGTTACCAACCCTACCGGAATCGAGCAGCCATCTATACGGCGCAAAGCGAGTTGGATCGACTGCGCGATCTGGTTAAGTCAGATTATGACATCCTGCTCGGCACAGGCCATCCGCAGGGTGGCAACGCGGTCGGTGTATCAACTGCGAACAGCGTCGTTGGTCCGGATTTCAAAGTGTTCGGCTATGACAATCTCTATGTTTGTGATGCCAGTGTGTTTCCGACTTCAACCACCGTGAATCCGCAGCTCACGGTGATGACGATGGCGCACTACGCCTCACATTTCATCAGCACTTGAGCCGGGTTTCAGCATCAGTGTGAAGTTGGATGTTTCACTAGCGGCGGCGTGCGCAGCGCGATGCCGCTTGACAAAATATCAGTTGAGAAGGTGATGCTTCGCCTTCTGTATGATCTATCCCCCCCCAATTTTAATTGAAGCTTTCCGTTTTTCTCCTAAAGACGGGTATCCTCATCGGTGAAGATCAATGGTGTGTGCTGATAATGTGCAGAACAAGCCTTGTTGGACTCTTATGAACCGTATAGAATGTTTGTGGATCAAAAGTACGCGGGATGGGTTCCAACCCATCTCCAGGAGACCAGTAGTGAATTCTCGCATCAAGAAATTTTTCTCGTACTATAAGCCCTATACAGGGTTGTTTTTGGCAGATATGGCATGTGCCTTTCTTGTTGCGGCTATCATGCTGGTACTCCCCTTATGTGCAAGATATGTCACTCAAAATGTACTCGAACAAAGTACCCCCGATACACTCAGTCAAATTTACGGTATGGGTGCTGTGATGCTTGCTCTGGTGGCCGTTCATACTTTGTGTAACTTGTTTGTCGACTACCGGGGCCACATGATGGGTGCCATGATGGAAAGCGACATGCGGAATGACCTATTTGACCATTATCAAAAATTATCATTCAGTTTTTACGACGACCAGCGAACAGGGCAATTAATGTCCCGAATCACGAATGATTTGTTGTCGCTTTCCGAGTTGTACCATCATGGCCCTGAGGATCTTGCCATTGGGATCGTGACATTGGTTGGTGTATTTATTATCTCGCTCACCATCAATGTAGAGTTAACAGCGCTTGTCTTTCTTTTTGTGCCTATCATGACCATTTACGCATTCTACTTTAACAAAAAGATGAATAGGGCAATAAGGACGAGCCGGGAACGCATCGGCGATATTAATGCACAGGTAGAAGACACGCTCTCAGGGATCAGAGTGGTGAAGTCGTTTACCAACGAAGCAATTGAAAAACGGAAATTCGCTTACGAAAATAGTCGTTTTGTTGAAAGCAGAAGAGATGATTACAAGAGTTCATCCTACTTTTCTGGCGGGATGATCGCGTTTACACAACTCATCACTGTGGCGGTGATTATCTTTGGCGGCACGAGTATTATAAATGCATCTCTGGATTTGGCGGACTTGTTGACCTATCTTTTATATGTGGGGATTCTCACGGAACCTGTTCAACGACTGGTTAACTTTGCCAGGTTGTATCAGGAAGGCATTACGGGCTTTGGTCGCTTTATGGATATTCTGGAAATACAGCCCGACATCCAGGACTCAGCAGGTGCAATCGAACTTGGATCGGTACAGGGAAATGTGCAATTCAAGGATGTGACCTTTAAGTACAAAAAAGACCAGGATTATGTCCTGAAGAATATTTGCCTGGATATAAAAGCCGGGGAATATGTTGCGCTGGTAGGTTCTTCGGGGGTCGGCAAAACCACGCTCTGTTCTCTAATCCCACGATTTTATGAAGTGGGTGATGGGGAGATACTGCTTGATGACCACAATATCAAGAATATTCGTTTGCGGTCGTTGAGAAGGAACATCGGTGTGGTTCATCAGGATGTCTATCTGTTTGCTGGAACTATCGCAGATAATATCCGCTACGGCAAACTCGACGCGAGTCTGGAAGAAGTTATCGAGTCGGCTAAAAAGGCGAATGCCCATGATTTTATTATGCAGTTGTCCGATGGTTATGATACAGATATTGGGCAGCGCGGTGTAAAACTCTCAGGAGGGCAAAAACAAAGGTTGAGTATTGCACGCGTGTTCTTGAAAGATCCGGCCATAATCATTTTTGATGAGGCGACGAGTGCGCTGGATAACGAAAGCGAAAAAGCGGTTCAAGATTCGCTCGAGAAGTTGACCAACAACCGCACAACGCTGGTCATAGCCCATCGTCTGTCCACTGTCATCAATGCTCAAAGAATTGTTGTATTGACCGGGAACGGGATTGATGAACAAGGCACCCATGGCGAACTCATGGCTTTGGGTGGTACCTATGCAAATCTATATAATATGCAATTAAGATTATAGAACTTTAGTTATTTTTGCCCAATCTGTTCTTGTATCTCCCCTCCAACAAAATCAATTAATAACCCTTTGCTGTGCGCCCACCACACTGGTGTTGTGTTGCTTCTTCTTCGCATGATTTTTGTATCCTCCAATAC
>JAIOHN010000193.1 GCA_019912985.1 Anaerolineae bacterium
AAATAGAGCTGGGCGCCATCCGGACGCAGTCCGGTGGCAGCGAAGCGATTGACCGCCTTGCCCTTTCTCACCTTCTTCATCTCAACCTTGCCCCAGTCGGAAGACTGCGACACCAGGTGCGGAACAGCGGAGATTTTCACCGGATGCACTTCGTAGATCGATTCTCGAAGCGTCGGGTCGAGGCTGAAAGCAGCGACCAGGTCATGGATGAAAATCAGCTCCTCGGGGTTCTTCGCCTGACGCGGCTTGACGGCTGCGTCGTACCAGAGGGCGTAGAGATGATAGAGAGCCCTGTTGCCGGCATTGTCCGGAAGCAGCTCGCGCAGAGCCTGGGCATTGATGAAGCCAATCTCCTTGACCCGAGTCACTTCAGTCGGCATCAAGTAGACAGGACAATCCAGCCCCATCAAGACCGCGTGAGCCGCCTGCGGGTCGCAAGCGACATTGAACTGCAGAGCGCCACGCGGCTTGTCGTCGAACTGCATGAGCCCAACATTGCCCCAGGTGGCGAACATAGCATGCACTTCCTTTATACGGGTCGCCACCTCCGGGCAGCGCACCAGGAGCTGGAAGAGCCCGGTCATCGGTCCACCGACGACGCATGCGACCGAACGCTCCGGCAGGGACAGGAAGAGCTTGGCCAGCTCTTCTTGCGACTCCAGCTCGCTATGCCTTATAGCCATGAGCGGATCGACATCGAGGAATTTGTAATACTCGGCAAAATGCACCCAGTGCGGAACAAGTGTACGAGGGGCGATACCGCCGTCGAACACTTTCACGCAGTCAATGCCGAAATGGCGTAGGAAGTTTTTCACTCGAAGCGCCGAGGCTTCCTGTGCCATCTTCGAGCTCTCGAGATCCCATTGCCAGGTGGCATGGTCTTTGGAAGCGCCGAAACGCACCGGACGCCCGGTCAAAACAACATGCAATGCCGCACCCGGATTCAACTTAGCAAGCCCGATGAGCTGTACGAAATTGTCCGGGTCGGGAGCGTCGACAAAAGCGACGATCTGTTGTGCGTTTTCTTTGGATTCGGTCATGGTTTATCTTTCTTTGTTCAAGTGGAAAACCAAACGGCTGCCCGTCAGACAACCAAAGAAGAGGCGCCTTTTTGCGCCAACAAGAACTTTTCCAACCAGGGCTTAAAGCGTTTTCAGCCGCAGGAGTGCAGCCTCGAGCAGATCGCCATGATCAAAGGCAAGCTTTGCCTTCTTGATCGTGCTCACCCTGACAAAACGAGCCGATCCGGCTTTGGCATCATCGCCGGCATTGACGGCAGCCATCACCTCATCCTGCTTGCCGGAAGGAATAAACCAGGCGAAGCCGTGATCGACGACATGTCCTCGCTCGTCGCGATTTGGTCTGGAACGCTCATCGATGAGCACCATGTCGGAAGCGGCGACTCGATAGGTAAAGCGATCTTCATCGCCTTTCGCCTTATCGTTGACGAAGCATTCTTCCATGAGCTCGCGGGCAGCGCATTCAGCAAGCGATTCGAGCTGAACATTTAGAAAACCGCCGGGCAGGGACTCGAAGCCCTTGTAAGGATTGCCGCCGCGGACCATAGCCAGAACCAGCGGGTCGTCGCTTTCGATATCGGCGAAGGCGGCGATGGTCGTGGTCGAATCGGCTTTCGGAAAACGATAGACCATCAGCATAGGAGCGGTGACGATCATCTTGACGGCGCCTTGAGCAACCATCTGAACGGCATGCTCATTGAGATGACGCAGAGTAGGCATCAATGTCGCCAAATCGGCAAGTGCGTCTACAACAACCAGAGCGAGCCTGCCGCTTGCTTTGATCGCATCGCAAGCCGAGGACAATTGCGCCGAAGATGGGGAACCGGCGACAAGAACAGCCGTCTCGTCAGAAAGAAGGTCGACAACAGGCTTTGAGTCGCAAACCAGGCAATCACCTTCTTTGCCAGAGGCAATCGATTCTTCAACATAGGACTGAAGGCCAAGCGAGGCAGCCAGCTCTTTGAGAGCGGCGACCTTAGCCTGCCAATCAGCTCCTTGACAAACACCACTGTCGGTATCGGTCGAGTCGGCCGCTACTTTGGCTGTGGAAGAAGCATTGGGTGCAATTGATGCACCCAGAACGAGTAATGCGAATTTGTGTTTCACGATTTGTCCTATGTTTTTGCACCATACTAGCCTGACCCTAACGCGCCCGCCCACTGGCGATACGTTAGTTTAAACCTCTCGAGAGGTTTGAAATGAGTTGGAAATAGTCTCAGCTGCTGGTGCTTGAGTGGAATTGAAAATCTCTAATATCTAAAGAAAAGGAACGTCGACAGATTAGTAGCCCGGCACTCTTGATGACAAGAAGTTTTGCCTGAGAACCAGAAAAGATAAGGGCTCGAAAAAGCCAAGCTCGCTCTGGCGAACCGAAAGAAGGGCTAGCGGAACTCGCGCAATATCCCGAGTCTGATAAGCAGATATCGGCACATCTGCCTTGAATGGCAATCAGACCTTTTCAGTAGCCAGACGTTCGTATTGTTTTCGATCTTTTCCAGCCAGATCGAATCGTCCTGCTTTTTCATAACAGCGGGAGCGTTGCAAATAAGCATTGACGCACGCCGCATCATGATTGATGGCATTACTGAAGTCTTCGATTGCTTTTTCATTGCGACCGATACTGACATTGGCAAGCCCCCGGACCAGATATGCTTCGCTACGCTCGGGCTGCATATTGATTAAAATCGACAGGTCCGCAATCGCTCTGCCGAAATGTTGCGATTGGAAATAAGCCTGGGCCCTCAAATAATAAGCCTCTGCCAGTTCCGGATCACGGTCTATGGCATTGTTCAGATCTTGTACGGCTTCTTCGAATTTCCCCAGTGCCAAAAATGACGTACCTCTGCCGATATAGCCGACCACGTATTCAGGATTGAGGTTGATTGCATGGCTGAATTTACTGATAGCGCCCCGGTGATTGCCAGTGCGTACCAACTCTATGGCATCATTGAAAATGGAGTCGACATCCTGGTCGGCGCCGGCATCAGAGCCAGCTTTTTCATCAATCGCTTCGTCACCGGACAGTGACTGCTCGAGACGCAGGCACAAATCATTGATCGAATTACGCCAGTCTTTAGCGGCATCGGTACCGTCCCAGAGATCTCTCAGTTCTGAGCTCTTATAGATTCGCTCGATCACCCTAATGGCAAGCGCGACTACCTCAGCAGAAACCGTATACTTCTGTGCTTTCACCCAGAGTCCCACCTCGACAGGGTTATTGACCGAGGCTTTCTGCCTGGACGCCGCCACCACCTCGCAAGCAGCTACAGCCCGCTCGGCATCTTGCGAATCAACGAAAATATCCGATTGGTCGACGGTTTCGAGCGCTTCTGTGACCAGATCACCGGTCAAACTCGAAGAGAGTTCTTTCAACCACTCTTGCGCCTGTTCGTTGCCAAAACTCCTGACGTCCCAGTCCATACTGCCAAACACTCTCCTTGAGTCTTGCGCAAAATAGCCTTATCAATCCCGAGATATTCTAGCAACTTATATGGTTAAGAAGACGGACTGATTTGACCTAGTCCACGCGAACCGCCTTAGAGTGGCACTGAACCGGCTCATCTTCGTGGTATCGTATACAACGATGAAAGAAGAATCCTTGAAAATCGAAACCCTGCCCAATCAGCGGGATTTAGCTGCGGTCTCGGCCACTCTCAACGAACACAACGCTGATCAGGGACTTGTTTACGACCCGCGACCACTTAACATCTTCCTGCGCGATGACAGAGATAACGTCATTGCCGGTCTTATCGCTTCTACTTATTGGGACTGGCTGAGAATTAGCAAACTAGCCGTCTCGACAAGCGCTCGCGACCAGGGACTGGGTACCAAACTGATAAAAGCAGCCGAGGATGAAGCCAGAACCCGAGGTTGCACAAATGTTTTTGTCGACACTTTTAGCTTCCAGGCCATCAACTTCTATAAGTCACTCGACTACGAAGTATTTGCCGA
>JAIOHN010000194.1 GCA_019912985.1 Anaerolineae bacterium
GACCTATTATGAGGCGGATCGTAACCTGCTGCGGCTGCCTGGGCTGGCGATGGATGTCCTCAGCGGACAGCTATAACTAGCTTCGTGCGGATTTGCCGACCGCGTAGGGCGCATCTGTCAGCTTTTCCAGCACTTCAACACGATAGGCCTTAAGCTCGCTTTGCAGGAGCGGCATCATGTCCTCTTCGTTGCCGACCTGTAAGACCAGTGCTGGATGACCGGCCTGAAGTTGCTCGGCCATGGTTTTCATGGGGTAGTTTTTGTACTCAAAATCCATGACCTGCGCGGCCAGCCGTCCTGTGAGTCCGCCCACCAGGCCACCAGCCAGTAAGCCGGTTCCCAGGGCGATAATCGGGCCTATGCCTGGCAGTGCCAGCGCTCCCATCTGCACCAATCCCAGCGCGGTCATCGCCGCACCCAATGTGCCTCCGGTAATGGCTCCTTCATTGGCGCTGATATCATCATCGATCACGACGATTTCACCATCATGCGCTTTGGCGACGATGGCTGCGTGCTGAATATTCAGTACTTCCAGTTCGGTAATGCGATCAAGCGCTTTCGTGAGGATGGCACGGGAGGGGAATACTGCTACGATGGTTTCGCCACTCATGACTTTACCTCGTTGATTTTATGCTAGTTGAAAGATGGAGTATACACAATCTCGTTTCCATCTGTATGTTTCAATTTAGATAACAGTGATTGAAGTGACTATCTCGCTGTTATCTTACGGAACAGTTGATGGAAAGTCAAGAAACTGACGACAGAGGCTGAACATAATTCCCGCTGATGCTGAGAATATCCCCAGTGATGAAACCGCGAAATCCGCCGATGGTAATCACCATCGAATACAAACTTGACTCTAACGCATCGCTTTCCCAAATTCAAATAACTCATGCCTCACGATGATATTCTGTGACTTCTAGCCCAAGCCAAAATAGGTAATCTGGGCAGATGGATTCGAGCAGTCTGGTTCATACAGATGTGCAGGGAGTCTGCTACGATGGATTTGGAAAGTATATCTATTGTTGATGAAGGAGAATCAGATGGCGAAGAAGATTGCAATTTTAGCCACTAAAGGTTTTGAACAGGTCGAACTAACCAGCCCCAGGCAGGCTTTGGAAGAAGCTGGCATGCAGGTGGATATTGTCTCACCGGAAACCGGTAAAATTCGTGCCTGGAATCACACCGACTGGGGTGAAGAAGTCGCGGTTGATGTGCCGGTTAAACAGGCAAATGCTGATGACTACGATGCACTGATGCTCCCCGGCGGGGTAATGAATCCGGATCACATGCGCCGCGACAAAGATGTACAGCGTTTTGTCCGTCACTTTTTTGAAGCTGGAAAACCTGTAGGGGCGATCTGCCATGCGGCCTGGACATTGATTGATGCGGACGTGGTGAAGGGCCGACGCATGACCTCCTACCACACCCTTCAGACCGACCTGCGAAATGCAGGCGCAAACTGGGTTGAGGAAGAAGTGGTGGTTGATCAGGGTCTGGTCACCAGCCGCAACCCGGATGACCTGCCTGCATTTAACGCCAAGCTGATCGAAGAGATTCGCGAAGGTGTTCACGAAGGTCAACATGCCTAGTCGTGTAGGAAACGGGCGATCCTGAGATCCGCACATGACCAATCAGATAAAGCCAGCGCTGATTGAAGATACGCCACTGCGCTATATCGGCGAGGATGAGCCGGGATATTCCCGCCTGAAATGGGGACGTGGCTTTACTTATCGCGATTGTGAGGGAGAAACGATCACAGATGCAGATGAGCGCAGCCGTATCGAAGCGCTGGCGATCCCTCCAGCATGGACAGATGTTTGGATCTGTTCAGACCCTAACGGACATATCTTAGCGACCGGGCGTGACAGCAAGGGTCGCAAACAGTATATCTATCACCCTGATTGGCAGGCGCAAAGCAGCCAGCATAAGTTCCAGCAGCTCACGACTTTTGGTCGTAGTCTGCCTGCTATCCGACAGCAAACCGAGGCGGATATGCGGAAACACCAGCTTTCGCGCGAAAAAGTGCTGGCTGTGGTGGTGCGCCTGCTGGAAAAGACACTGATTCGCATTGGCAACACTTGCTACATGCAGCACAACGAGTCCTATGGCCTGACGACCATGCAAGATGAGCATGTTGCGATCGCGGGCAAACGTATCAGCTTCGAATTCACAGGTAAAAGCGGTGTGGAGCACGAGGTTGACCTGGAGGATAAGCGGCTGGCGGCGATTGTGCAGGCTTGCCAGGATATTCCCGGCCACCGCTTATTTCAATATTACGATGAGGGTGGAAATCGCCAGCGAATTGAATCAGGTGATGTCAATGATTATTTGCGCGAGATCACTGGCGGCGATTTTAGCGCGAAAGATTTCCGCACCTGGGGTGCGACGACTTACATGGTGAAGGTGCTGAGTGATGCACCGTCCGCCGATGATGAAAAGGAATTGCATCAGATAGTCGTAGACGCAGTCAAGGAAGTAGCAGAACTTTTGGGCAATACACCTGCTGTCTGCCGCAACTATTATATTCATCCAGCAGTGATGGATGCCTTTGAGGAGGGCAAGCTGCGAGCCTTGATCGAAAAACAGCCCAGGCCGGACTCGTCATATGCGCTGGATCAATACGAAGCGGCGTTGATGGCTCTCATCGACTAACGGTTGCTGCTGGAGAGGCGAATCGCGCCATCCAGCCGGATGACTTCGCCGTTGAGATAGGCGTTTTCGATGATGTGCTGCGCCAGCTGGGCATATTCGCCAGGCGACCCGAGACGTGATGGAAAAGGCACCTGCTGCCCCAGGGATTGGCGCACGGTTTCAGTCATACCGGCCATCATTGGCGTGTCCATAATACCCGGTGCAATGGTCATCACCCGGATGCCCATGCGGGAAAGATCGCGGGCAATGGGTAACGTCATGCCCGCCACGCCGCCTTTCGATGCTGAATAAGCCGCCTGTCCCACCTGCCCATCAAACGCCGCCACGGATGCGGTGCAAATGATCACGCCGCGTTCGCCATCGGTGTTGGGTTCATTCTCACCCATGGCGGTAGCAGCCAATCTGACCACGTTGAAGGTGCCAATAAGGTTGACGCGAATCACGCGCTCGAAGGCATCCAGGGCATGAGGGCCGTTTTTGCCGACGGTGCGTTCGCCGTGGACGATCCCCGCGCAGTTGATAGCAATGTGCGGGCCGCCAAATGCATCATGTGCAGTTTGTACTGCCGCCTGCACATCTTCTTCACG
>JAIOHN010000195.1 GCA_019912985.1 Anaerolineae bacterium
CATCGGCAAGCACATCATCGCCCCAACCGGCGCTTCATCGAGCACGCCCACCATCAGGAAAAACGCGCCCCCAGCCAGGATGAGGATAAACACGCCGACGCCGTACCAGATCTTGCGTACAGTGTCTGGATCAGACTTAAACAGCTCCTCGGATACCAGTTCCTGGTACAACTCTTTTTTGACCTGTGGGATCGCCGTATAGAAATTGTTTTTCAGCGAGTCCAGGGTGCGTTCCATCCGGTTACCACCGAAGATTTTCTTGATGACTCGCTGCTCGTAGGGACGCAAGTCACTCCCATAAGCCTTATCTGTTCGCTTGAAGGAGAAGGTGCGATTCATCCCAATCCCGAATATGCCGGTCGATTGATCTTCCTCCATGACCATGTAGCCGCGCTGTCCAAGATCAATCAGGGTGGACATGATGTCCCGCGTATCCGCGCTCTCATCAATCAGGGTGCCTGCCACAGCGGGAGGCAGATTTGATGGTGGCTCGGACAAAAATTCCGGTACTGGCCCCACCTGAGGGTCGCGGCCACGCTGATACCAGAACGCAAGCACAGCCAGTGGACCACCAACAGCGATCAACAGCGAAATCGCAATTAGCCCCAGATTGAGAAGCGGGGCAACATTCTCCTCAAACTGCCGCTGGGTATCGAAATCCGCCTGCCACGATGGAACGCGCGCTTGAGGATCATGTGGATATTGCACACGCAGCTCAAACTTCTCATTGCCATCAATTGTTTCAACAGCCGTAGCGCGAACTGTGGTGCCATTCACCGTGACATTCCCCGGCACACCATAAGTATCCGCACGGTCAATGCCTTCGCGTGGGCCAAACCCAGCTGGCAGTTCCAGCGTAACGGTGCTTTCGCCAATCGAGAAGCCAAAGTGTTCATCCGGGATAGCCGTCCACCAGATCTGATCGCCGCCCTCATAGATTCGCAGCGCCCCGATTACGGTGTACTCAATTTCAAAGTTGGCGCTCTCATTGGTGAGCGGTTCAAAGAAGTAGTAGCGAATCGAGAGTCCATCCTGGGTCATCTGCTCACAGTATGTGCCAGGGCGCTCGCTACAACCCGCGCTAAGGGACCTGCCGTTCTCCGACACCTGGATGTTGTTAATAGACTCCAGATTATCCATGGCGATGACACGTGAGCCAAACGAGAACGAGCCAGTAAAATTCACATCGTATGTTTCGGTGACATCAAAGCGATTTGCCTGGGTATCGACATTGTCAATCAAGACATCCCAGCGCTGCCAGAACACTGTCCGGGTTTGCGCCTGGGCAGGATACACCAGAACAACAAGAACAAAAGTCAAAACTACAGCAATGTATTTCTTCATGAACTTTCAAACCTACATAGTACC
Source organism: Anaerolineae bacterium (assembly GCA_019912985.1). Lineage (GTDB taxonomy): Bacteria > Chloroflexota > Anaerolineae > Aggregatilineales > Phototrophicaceae > JAIOHN01. The sequence continues at coordinate 1,369 of JAIOHN010000195.1, forward strand.
TGATCAAAATTATAACATCACCTGTGAGTCAGGCGCGAATAGCGCAGGACCCGTGAACGGTGTATTATCATCGAGCGAAGCGCGAATCAAAACCAAGGAGCTTGTATGCCGTCTTATCGACTGCTGATAAGGATTTTGCTGTTATGCCTTCTTATGGCGGTGCCTACCCTGGCACAGGAACCGGAAGAAAACACCTATGTGATTCAACCCGGAGACACCTTAATCAGTATCGCTCAACGTTTTAACACGACTGTCACAGCGATCATGCAGGAAAACGGCATTGTCAATCGCTCACTCATCTATTACGGCCAGCGGATTCGCATTCCACAGCCCGACCAGTCGGATTCGGAGGCACAACCCACTGAAACACCACCCCAGGCCACTACTGAACATATCGTGCAGCCCAATGAGCAGCTAAACCGCATCGCGCTTCTCTACCACACAACCATCAGTGAGCTAATACGCCTCAATCCACAGATCGCTAACCCTAATATCATATACGCAGGACAACACCTAATCGTTCCGGCAGAAGCGGTTGAATCGACGCCACAAGAGCCAACTGAGGTTTTACCCACAGTAGCACCAACCGAAATTCCGCCTACAGCAGTGCCAACCGAAATCGCTCCCACGGAGATACGTCCCACCATCCTGCCCCCCACGGCGCTGCCGCCAACAGATTTCCCAACGGCACTACCCGTCATCATCACCGCAACACCTGGCACCGCTTCAGCCACTACGGATACAACTTCAATGGTAACTGCCGAAGTCACTGCTGAACCTATGGAGAACATACCAGCAACATTTGGTTATGGTATTGATGTCAACATCGCTGATGGCACCAGTGCGGAGCAAATGGCAACGCTTGATCGACTCGGCTTTGATTGGGTGAAGCAAGAAATCCAGTGGCGGAATTTTGAAACCGCGCCTGGCGAAATCGACTTTGACGCACTCGATACCATCATCACCACCCTTGAGGCGCGGCAGATGAACATCTTGCTGACGGTCACTTATGCACCGGATTGGGCGCGCAGTATTCAGGAAGAAAATGGCCCACCAGATAATTTCGCCAACTATGGTTCGTTCATCAGTGCACTGGCAACACGTTACAAAGGTCGCGTACAGGCTTATGAAATCTGGAATGAACCCAATCTCCGCAGTCGCTGGAAGAGTCCGCTGCATCCTATCGGCGCGGTCACCTATATTGACCTCCTGCGCCATGGCTATAACGCGGTAAAAGCGGCTGATCCGAACGCTATCGTGATCAGCGCAGGGTTGGCCCCAACCGGCTTTAACGACGCACGCGATGCAGAAGCCGGTGACCTGGAAGTGAACGCAATTGATGACCGGGTATTTCTCCGTGATCTCTATGCAGCGGGCGTAAGCGAGTTAGTGGATGGAATTGGTGCGCATCCTATGGGTTGGGCCAATCCGCCTGATGCCCGCTGCTGCGAAGCAGCACCCGGTGTTTCGACTCACTTTGAAGATGAGCATTTTTACTTCCTCAACACACTGGAAAGCTATCGCCAGATTATGCTCGATAACGGTGATGAGAGCACACCTGTCTGGGTGACCAAATTCGGTTGGGGGACTTATGAAGGGGTTGCCGAAGCACCTACAGACCCATTTTCCATCTTTATCAGCTATCTTAATCAGAGCCAGCAGGCACTGTATGCCAATCACGCTTTCGAAATCGGCCAATCGCTGGGCTACATCGGGCCAATGTTTCTTTATAATTTCAATGCCTGCACGGACGCCAGCCTATTCGACTCCACCGGCTGCTTCTACAGCCTGACCGACACCAGCGGCAGTCCGCGTCCGGCATTTGCCGCCCTGGCTGCACGATCACAACCCCAGGCTACGCTACCAACAGAGTTAGCGACTGAAGAAGCTACTTCAGAAGTCGGCCAGTAGATAAAAAGAGCCACCTGTACAGGTGGCTCTTT
>JAIOHN010000014.1 GCA_019912985.1 Anaerolineae bacterium
TGCCAACGTGTATCTAATCCACCGGAAAAGAGAATAAACACCAGTGCCACTACGCCAACAGACTGCGTAAGAGGTGGGTTATCGAAGTGAACGCCGCCGGGTCCTTCCGATCCCACGCCAATGCCGATCAGGATGAACAGCAGCAGGGCCGGAATACCGAAGCGAATCGCCAGTTTGCTGGCAAAAATGCTGGCAATCAGCAGCAGCGCGACAATGACAAACAACACAGGGATTGGATCAGTCACTACGGCAAAACCCCTCGCTACACACGCAGTTCAATTGTGGTCCGCTATGATACCTGCTCAAGATGAGGTGGCGCTATGAATAGGCTATGTCAAGGTCCCATGCTTCAAAGCACGAAGCTGAGCGCGAGAACAGGGCAGTGTGGATCTGGTATGTTGGAAAGTGAAATAATTCGCAATATTGACGTGCTTTATCAGAGCGCATAAGCTTTGATCGTCGGTCGTCTGCCAATCCACATCATAGACAGCGGCCATTTTTATCCCCATAGGAGGAGAATAACCATGTCTACTGAACAGAATAAAGCATTAGCTAGCCGACTGGTCGAGGAAATACTCAACCAGGGTAAAGCGAGTCTGGTGGATCAGCTCTTTTCACCAGACTTTGTCGAGAACGAAGAACTTCCCCCTGGTATACCGCCCGGTCGTGAGGCCCCCAAAGCGTTGTTTAGTATGTTGCGCAATGCTTTCCCAGACTTCAAAGCCACCATTGAACAGATGATCGCCGAAGGTGACAAGGTGGTAATCTATATGACGTGGACCGGTACGCAGCAGGGCGAATTTATGGGTATTCCACCAACTGGCAACCGCATTTCGATTAACGTAATCGACATTATTCGCATTGCTGACGGCAAGTATGTTGAACATTGGGGCCTCATGGATGGCGCGAAGATGATGCAGCAGCTTGGTGCCATGTAAAGTTGACCTGAGTTCAGGATAAGAAATACTTCTTTGAGAGCGTAAAAATAACCTCTCTGGTGGGCAAGGAGAAAGGCATCAGAGAGAATTTACTGAACTGTAGGCCTGGGAATGAGAACTGCTGGTTAGGTGTGCGAATAAACATCACCGAGCCGGACAATTGGGTGCCAGTGGTATTATGATGTTGAGATAGGGCACCTGATTGCAGGAGGTGAGCATTCCCAATGGATGCCAATACGTACCCGCCACTTTTGCAGCCACTCTTTGAAGATTATCTCCGCACGATGCAGCGCGAGCTTCCCGGCTACATAACCGGTTTTTACCTGCATGGCTCGCTGGCTTTGGGCGCATTCCAGCCGCACACCAGCGACATCGACTGCATTACCACCATCAGCCGCCGCAGCACCGATGACGATGTGACCCGCCTTGCCGCGATCCATCAGGCATTGGAAACGCGCTATCCCGACTGGCCGCTGAGCGTGAGTTATTTGCAATGGGGCGACCTGGGGCAGTTCGAGAGCAACATCGAGCCATACCCCTGTTATCACGACAGCGTGTTGCACCCGCGCAGCTACAACGACATCAACGCTGTGACCTGGTGGCTGCTCAAGCATCGCGGGGTGACACTCTACGGCCCTTCTACGGATACAATGGATTTCACGATAGATTGGGACCGGCTGGTCGCAGAGATGCACGACAACATGAACACGTATTGGGCAGGTTTTACTCGAAAACCCGCGCGCATCGCCTGGTTGTGGTCGGATTACGGGGTACAGTGGGCGGTATTGGGTGTGCTGCGCCAATTCTACACTTTCCGCGAACAGGCGATCACCTCAAAGGTCGGGGCAGGGGAATACGCGCTGGAACAACTGCCCGCCCGCTGGCATCCGATCATTCAGGAGGCGCTCACCATCCGCAATCAGGCCGGGCCGTCGCGCTATCGCTCCCGCGCCACTCGCGCCCGCGATGCCTTTCTCTTCCTGCGCTATGTGATTCGATTTTGCAACAAGGAGTCTGCGTGATTAACGAGGGAGTTTAAGCCGTGCTTTGGCCTTTGCCAGTGTCATCAAGTGAGAGACTGCCAAGAATTTATCCATTTCTGCCTGTTCTTCCTGGCTGAGTCCCTGTTCACGATTCTTTTCAAGGAGCTCTTGTACGCGCTGTTCCACTGCCGCAGGGACACGATATTCGGCAATATCGGTGAGGGTGGGCTGTGAAACAATAAAATCCGCAAGTTCGCTAAAAATTGACTGCTGCGCTTCAATTGCCATCTATCTAACCTCGCTCAACGGATAACAGAATTCTACCATCAAAAGAACTCATAATCTCAATCACTTACTGATCCACCCGTCCGCGGACAGCCATGAGATCCCAACGACACCCACTCCAGACCATCGTCCCACCTGGTTCAATTTCCAGTTTTGCTTCCATAATTTCCAGAGGGGAAAACAATAACTTTCCATATGCAGCCTCAGCCAATACCCGGATTATTTTTTGGTTACTTGAGTTATTCGGAAGTGCCCGATATACCAC
>JAIOHN010000196.1 GCA_019912985.1 Anaerolineae bacterium
CTATAATATAAAACATATTTGGTCAGGAAGGGGTTTTTGAGGGTATCTTTCCGGGTAGATAAACAAGTACACAGGTAAAGCTTAGACTTGCCGTATAGGCTACTACAAGTTTACCTAAAACCAGCCCGATAGATGAAAAACTGAATTATAGTATAAGTAAGCCAATGTTCAAGTTTTGAGGGATTCCAAGGAGGCCATTCAATAACCTGATTTGGTGTGGAAGGAAAACTAGATGTTTAAGTTTATTGCGCTTATTTTTATGTTTTTAACCCTCGTTGTTGGAGAAGCTCAGCGGCCAGCCTTAGCCCTCGACCCAACTGTGCTTTGCCAATCTTCCAGATGGATGGTGGACCAGAACGGCGACGAAGTGCGCATCTTCGCCAAGCGCGGCAGAGAATTCCCTCAATACGGTGCTTTAGATCTGGCAAGCAGCTACTTTCGACTGAACTATGGCTCTCAGTCTGGGTGGGGAACCTCGATCGTCCTGCTTCCGTCATTTTGGAGTAGCGGGACTTATTATCAGGGTGCGCCCGTGACTCTAACTTGTGACATTCGCGGCAGAAGTCTAACGCTTCATTTGAATGGCACGATAGGTGGCCTGAATGTATCGGAGACAGTCAAACTCTCCCCGCCGTCCGCCAAATCCATCAAAGCCAGAGTCACCGCGTCACTGACAGGCAGTGTGCCGCTGGACAATCGCCCTGGCGAAGCCTTCAAACTCATGATGCTCTCTTCGATGCATATCTCGGACGAACAATGGGATACGAACCGGGCCTGTGCAGGCAGTCGCTGTGTCTCCATTCCGGCCAGTAAGTGGATTATTCCAGTGCAGCCGCCGCTGAACCGGTCGTCATTTCAATTACATGGCGGAACTTCAAGCTGGAACACGAATACACCGACCGTCAAGATCAACCTGGGTCGGCGTAGACAGATCGCAGGGTGGGTGACACCCAGCAGCGATCCTAACGACGATAATGTCGGCTTTTGGGCGAATTCCGATACCCTGCTGACATCGTGGAAGTACACGATTATCGCTTCACGCCCGAAGCGATGAAGTAGATGGTGAATGGGGCAGTCATGCCCCTAATTGGAAAATCGCCGCACCGCGCGAATACGAGCTTTAGCGGCTTCTTCTTCGCGGCTCTTCGGTGCTGCATTGGTTTCCAGCAAGTCGAGCAGTTTACTGGTCGCCGCCGCAATTTCATCCACGGCAGCATAAAACGCGTCTTCATTAGCCTTCGAGGGCTTGTTGAAGCCGCTTACCTTGCGCACATATTGGAGCGCTGCCGCGCGTATCTCATCCTCGTTGACTGGCGGTTCAAAATTGTAGAGTGTCTTGATATTTCTGCACATGCCAATTCCTTTAACGATTTAGCGATTACTTCCATACACTGGCGTACTTCTTGCGATATTTGGCGTCCGTCTCGCTGTCGATCAAATCCAGCGCTTTTGCTTTGATGGCCTCATCCTGCACGGTATCATAGAGATTGCGCATCCCCCGGATAATATCATAGCGGATGAGCGACCAATTTTTCTCCACAACACATTCGTTGAAGCGCCGTTCCAGTCCGTCCATCACCTGCCGCTGTTGGGCCTTGCCAACTATGCCGATTTTCCACAGCGATTGCAGACAATGCCGCGCTGTGACGAATCGTTCATCTTTGGTCACATTCAGCAGTGCCTCGAAGTCCCTTTGCATCCGGTTTTCGGGATCACTTTTCGCCAGGTTACATAGAATCTGCGAGGCAATGGCCCGCACGTGATTATCTTTGTGTCTCAGATCAGCCACCAGCCCATCCCAGGCATTATAAGCCCAGTCCACCGGGTTTTCCGTCTCAGCCATCAAATCAGTATAAGCCGTGTTTTGCACGGCCTTGTCTTTGGAGTGAATGTTTTCCAGCCTTGTTCGAGTGATTTCGTCCAATAATTGCTCCTGTTAATCACTGATTGCCTTGATGTAACGCTCGGCAGAGCGTTTGACAGCATTTTTCGCATCCGTCTGTGTGACTTTCTCCCACCAACCGCTGTACAGCCGGTCAAACTCAAAAGGCTCCACTGCCGCGACAATTCGCTCCACGGCGGTGCGATTCAGTGGAATGCTGTTTGGATAACTGTACATGAAGGTTACCCAGCGCGTATCGGTGACGACCATGATGGTATCCCCGGTCATCAATACGCCTTTACCATCTGCGCCAGCGCTCCAGTGGAGGACACTTGAACCGGGAAAATGGCCGCCGCAGCGAATGAGCGTAATATCCGGCAGCAGAGGGAAGATCTCGGTATCCCAGTAAACAATACGCTGATCAGGCCGCATCACCCAGGGGGCGTTATCACGGTGCAGATAAATAGGCGCATCGTGAAACGCCTCGCTCCATTCCACCATGGTGTCATAGAAATGCGGGTGCGAAATCGCGATGGCATCAACACCGCCCAGCGTGTTGAGCGCCGCCACCGTGTCATCGTCGATCAGGGTGATGCAGTCCCACAGTACGTTGCCTTCAGGAGTTTGGATCAGCAGCGGTCGCTGTCCAATGGTAAAGCTCGGCACAGTGGATAGGCCGGTCAGGTTGGGTTCGACTGTGCGCAGTTGGTTGTGATGATCCTTCTGCAAGGCATCGAGCGTCGTCCACTGCTGGCCTGAGGGCTTCACATACTGCCGGTCTTCATCGCAAATCTTGCAGATTTCTACAGGATAACCCTCGCTGGCTGCATACTGGACACCGCAAGTGGTGCAGATGTAGTTTTGCTTCATGACTGTCTCCCCTTTGTGTGACCGCCCTCGCGCTGTGGGCGGGTGTGCATTGGACGTTTGCGACCATTATACTGGGATCGTCCCCATTGGGCTTCAGCCTTATGACCGATAGTGACCTGCACCATCAATCTATGAATCGCTCATGCCAGCGACAATTTTGTCGATCCGCCGCTGCCGGGTTTCCTGGGTTTTAGCATCTTCCACCTGGCGCACAAACTCCTTGCGTTTGGAATATGCCAGGGCGTCGAATGTTTCGCGCGCCCCGGGCTTTTCTGCCAGTGCTGCCGCCAGATCATCCGGCACCTCGACTGTGCGCGGCTCCGTATCCAGCTCAAGCGTGACTGCTACCTCGTCACCTGCCTTGATTCCTGCCGCGTCCCGTCGTTCTGCGCTGACAGGCAGCATGAAGACATCGCCTGAAGTCGCGATCGTCGTGCGATAGGTGAAGCCATTGATAGTCACCTTGACTGGCGTGCGCTTCTTGCTGCTGAGTTCGGCCACAATTTCAGGTGGCACCGCTATACCGGTGGCATTCATGCCTTCCTCTTGCAGCAGAGTAGTGGTAAACGTGATTGCCATATTGCCCTCCTTAAGCCTGGAAGAACTCAATCAGTGCTGGCGCGACAACCTCCGCAGCCGCATCATGAGTCTGACCCTCCAATACACGGTACTGAGCGTTCGGGATAGTAGCGGCAACTGCCTTAGCCGTGTTTTTCAATTGCATGGTCGTTTCGCCACCGTTCATCACCAGAGTCGGAACGCTGATGGATTCGAGCAGTGCTTTCGGCATCGAGAAGTCACCCATCACCGTGGCGTCATAGACCAGGGTATGGGCAATCGCCTCCATCCCCGGCCACATGGGGGCATGGCGCATCGGCGCAGCAGCTTCGGCGGGCATCCCCACCATCTGGACCATGAAGTACTCGACCGCATCTCCTCGGTGGCCTGCCGAAACCAGCTCGTCAAGCGCTTGTGCATTGTTCGGTGGCAGGTCCGGGCGGCTGTCATCGACCACGAACGGTACCTCATATACGGCCAGCCTGCTGATGGCGAGTCCCTGCGCCGCCGCGGCGAGTGCCAGCGCCCCTCCAGAGGAAACCCCATAGACAAATGCCGATCCACCCGCTTCCTGGATAAGCGCGTCAATGTCCTCGACCTCGCGTTCAACTGCGTAGGGCAGGGTATCGCCGCTGTCACCGCGTCCCCGACGGTCATACATGAACACGGTAAAATGTTTCGCCAGCAGGGGAGCCAGCCCGCCCATCGGTCCGAAATTCCGGTGGCACATTGCACCATCTACCAGGATGATAGGCGCGCCCTGACCTAACCGATCATAAGCAATGGTGGTGCCATCTTTGGAAGTGACTATTTGCATGGTAATTACGCTCCATGATTAATCAGCGAATACTTCTATCATGCCTTAAACCAGGACCGGTGTCTTGAACAGAAGCGACAGCCGTGTAGTCCGCTGTTCGCTGATAATCTGCGCCGGGGTTTGCCCGATCAAGTGTTTGAGCGACCGGGTCAGATGGGGTTGATCGGCATAACCCGCTTCATGAACCACGTCGAGGATCGGCACGCCTTGCTTGAGCAGCGCCAGCGCCCGCCGCGCCCGCTGGATTTGATGGAGTGTGCTCTGGGTCATTCCGGTGGCCTGCGCAAAACGACGCTGCACGCTGCGCACTGACATCGCCACAGGCTGATCCTGTAATACAGTCTCCACGACCGATTCATACACCAGCAGATCATCCCGCACCAGCCAATCGACAAATGTCTCGGCATTGTCAAAGCTGGGAAATTGCCATGTTGATCCATGCAGCCAGAAGGATTTTCCTGTCGCGCCCGGCAGATTCACATCACGCCGGTCCATGACCTTTTGAGCTGGAAACAGGCGGATAAACGCACCGTGTTTGAATAGGATGCCAAAAAACTCGGCACCTTCAGGGCAGTAAGCGGGTGTTGCCCGGGTTTCAGGGCCGCGTACCGTCAGCGTGATCTTACCCTGATAGCGCGTGACGGCGATCCCGCAGTGACTCTCTGCCATCGAGATAAATGCCCCGGCTTGGTCGCTCCGACTGCGCCACACGCGGTCGATGAATGGTGAGTCCGATAATCTTTCTTCACAGGTTAAATCCATCTCTGGCCTCCTGCTTCACACGAGAAACATCCTACACAGTCTTGATAACGCGAAACCGCAGATGAGTTCTAC
>JAIOHN010000197.1 GCA_019912985.1 Anaerolineae bacterium
GCCGTGCGGGCGACGGTCGCGTTCTGATTGGACGGATCAATGGGGATAAGCTGCAATCGCTGCCCGTCAAAAGCAGCGATCCCGGAGTTAGTCGTGCCAAAATCCATGCCGATCATGCACTTTCCTCCTCTGTTGTTTGGCTCAAAGATCAGGTCATTAAAGACGCAGTAAGCGCGCGGCGGAAGGTTCAGAACGGGTGATTATAGTTCAACGCCAGCACAATGTATAGACTGATTTCCTGAGGTGCCGCGCAGAGGTTTACAGCCACAAACCAAACACTTTGAGCAGCATGTCGGGTCGATGCCAGGGTATGTCGTGAATGGTATCGTGCATCCAGACAAGGTTCATTTTTTCCAGATTTTGCGCGGCCAGGGACGTATAACGCCGCACTTCGCCCAGGGCAGATTCGTCGCTTACAGCATTGACAATCAGCACAGGGCATTGGAGACGCGGATAATAAGCAGCGGGTTCAAACGACCAGAGGGCGTGGGCAATCTGCACGTGATTTTCGAACGAGAGGTGAGCATGAACGTCTGACGGATCACTGGCGTCGAATATGGACAGTGCCAGAGGGAGCAGTTCCGGTCGAAAAATATCGCGCAGCCATTCATCGCGAATCATCGTCGCAATATCATCAAGGGAGCGATTCCGGTATCGCGGTGGTGACATCCCCTTTTCGGCCTCAAACCAGGTAGGATAGGTATCAGCGATGCGCCGGATGCCGCCATCCAGCAGGACAGCGCGTTTCAATCGTCCTGGCCGCGTTGCCGCATAATACAAGGTGGTGTATGCACCCCACGAATGCCCGATGAGCACGGGTTGTTCGTCCCTAACCAATTTTTCGAGCAGCACATCAAGATCACCAGCGAGGGCCTCAAAGTCGTAGCCAGAGACAGGTTTATCCGAGAGGCCATGCCCCCGTTGATCGACCGCAAAGACCCGAAAGCGTTTCGTCAACTGCGGTGCGATCAGATCAAACATATGGCTGCTGGACGCCAAACCATGCAGCAAAATCATAGGCACGGCAAACTCGTCACCGCCCCACTCCAACAAATGCAACCGCAGTCCATTGCAGACTTCCCAGCGTTCGATATATGAATCCATTTACATCCATCCTCGGCTCACGAATTTGCTTTCCGGTCTGGAAAGTGATAGCCTCGATTATATGAAACGATCAATATTCGGTGTCCAATGTCATTTTTAGCACTGTATGTGTCCTGTGTGTAATCCGCAATCCCCAGGATGAAGGACGCCTGCGCGACTCCACTCTAAAACGCGAAGAGCGAACCGTCCTGGCTCGTTCTTTTAATTTACGGGCATATTGAGATGCTGATCTCTATTCAAGGAATCGGAGGTTCGTCATGTTTTTCAGAAAACTACGTTCGGCTCTTTTTCTTCTAATCATCCTTTCGCTCCTCAGCCTGTTCAGCGTCCCGTTCATGGCGGGGGCGCAAGACGCCGGTACGCTCACGTGGTCAATTGAAGGCAAATCGGATCTGGCCTCGCTCGATCCGGCCAAGGCAAGCGATTCGCAGGACTTCACCGTCGTCGGCCTGATTTATGGGGGTCTGGTGCGGCTGGACGGCGACTTACACGTCACACCCGACCTCGCCGAAAGCTGGACGGTTTCGGACGATGGCCTGACCTACACCTTCACACTGCGTGAAAACGCGAAATTTTCGGACGGCTCACCCATCACCGCTGCCGATGTGATCTGGTCTCTGACCCACTCGCTCGATCCCAATACCGGTGGATGGACGGGGCCATTTTATCTCTCGAATATTGTCGGTGCGAATGACATCGCCGGAGGCAGCGCCACCGAGCTTGCCGGAGCGAAAGCCGTTGACGACCGAACCGTCGAACTCACCATCCAGCAGCCCTCAGCCTTCTTCCTCAGCCAGTTGACATTCGGATCAGCCAAAGTCGTCTCGAAAGCCGCAGCCGAGGCGAACCCGGACACCTGGGCCGAGAAACCGGTATCGAGCGGTGCGTTCGTCGTTGAGCAGTGGAATCACGGACAAAATCTGGTGCTGGTGCCGAATCCGAATTATTGGCAGCCGGCGGCGATTTCCAAGCTGACTCTGCCCTTCTATCAGGACAGTGAAACAGCCTATCAACTGTACCGCACCGACGAACTCGACATTATGGGCAGCCAGCAGAACGGTGTCCCGGCGGCGCATATACCCGAAGTCAAGGATTTGCCGGACTTCAAGACCGCGTCGTCATTCGCAGTACGCTACGTCGGTTTCAATAACGTCATCGCGCCTTTCGACAACATAGATGTCCGGCGCGCCTTCGCGCTGGCGATTGATAAAGCAACATTAGCCAATGACGTGCTCGGCGGCACCGTTCTTCCAACCGACCGTATCCTACCGCTTGGCATTCCGGGTTCTGAACTAACGATCAACGGGCTGACATTCGACCCGACAGCAGCAAAGGCAGCATTGGAACAAGCCGGACTGACGCCAGAATCGATTGGGCCGGTCAAGCTGACTTACGGCGTCGAAGGCGACAATGAGCGCGTCGTTACTGTCCTCCAGGCGATGTGGAAAGAAAACCTGGGCGTGGATGTCACGCTCGACCCGCTGGAACTTTCGACCTTCAGCGCGCGGCTGAATGAAACCACCGAAACCCCGGAGACAGGTTTGCAGATGTATTACAGCATCTGGGGCGCAGACTACCCTGATCCTCAGAACTTCATCTCTTTGCAACTGCGCAGCGGCGTCGGCAATAACAACGGCCACTGGTCGAACGCGGAGTTTGACAGGCTGGTAGACGAAGCCGACGTGCTGACTGGAGATGTTGAAACGCGTCTGGAGCTTTACAATAAGGCCGAACAAATCGCAGTTGACGAGGTGGGTTGGTTGCCCTTGTATAACCCCAGCCTGAACGTGCTGATTAAGCCCTATGTGGGTGGGGTCGTCTTCACCGGCCAGGGGTTGGTCATCCCGGATTATTCGGCGCTAACAGGGCGACCGGCGCAGTAATTTTCAAGGCAATAGGTTACACTTTTACCAGGGATGTAGATCGCATCCCTGGTTTTTTGGCAGTAGTGGTTCAGATA